>JBEHXD010000323.1:0-6482 GCA_048498875.1 Verrucomicrobiota bacterium | reverse complement strand
GCCTCGAAAATATTTCCCTATTTGCTGGCGCAACGGCCCCTGATCACCATCACCCACGAGCAAAGCCAGATGCTGCCCTACGCGCTCACGCAAGGCTCGCCCCATTGTTATCCCTTCAACAAAACCAGCAACATCGATGCCCTGGCGGAAAAAGTGCATGAGGAATGGTTCGTCTCGGGCGGATTCGGGAAAATTTACGGCAAGGCGGCCGCTCTGCTGGCCGAGCACAGTGCCGAGTCCATGTCCGCCCGTCTCGCCGGGGTATTCGACGGGGCGGTACAGACGCCAGGGCGCGGGGTTTCCGCGCATAAAAACTGATCGCACGCATCATGGCTGACGATTTCAATCTGGCCCAAGGGACTCCCGCCGTTTCGGAAGCGGCCTCCTACCGGCTTTATCAGGCGGGCACCGTGCTCCTCATTGCCGCCTTGATTTATTGTTTCTGGTCCACGGGCGGCAACCTCGACACGGCGCAGTTTCTGGCACTGGGCACCATTGTGCTCGCCAGTCTGCCGGCCCTGCGCTGGGCAAAAAACCGCCGCACGTGGTTTCCCGCGTTCGAAATTTCCATGCTGGCCTGCATCGCATTTTACGCGGTGCCCTTGTTCAAAGGCTCGGAGGAAATGCTCGCTTACACCGACGCCACTCGAACCCAAGCCTCCCTGATCGTCCTGGTTTATGCTATCTTCGCCAACCTGGGTTTCGCCGCCGTGCACCGCCAGGCCCGGGCTCCGGAGTGGGCCACGCAGCCGTTGCTGCCGTCCGGCGCCATTCGCTGGGTTCCTGCGGGGGTTTTTCTCAATGCGGTCTACGCCTATCTTTCCATTTTCAACCGGGCCATTCCGCCCGCCATCGATGGGTCGCTGCGGGCGCTTTGCTTCGGCATCGGCATCATGTCGACGTTCATCCTCGCCCGTCTTTGGGGCCTCGGGCAGCTGACCCGGCAGCAGGTTCTTTTCTTTCTCTTCAGCCTGACCGTCTATCTGCTGCTGGTCTTTTCGTCCCTCTATTTGATCAGCGGAATTTCCCTGCTGATCCTCGCCACGGTTTCCTTTGCGTCGGCGCGCCGGCGAATCCCGTGGCTCGCCATCTTCGTGGCCGGAGCGGTCATCGGCCCGCTGCACCTAGGGAAACCCGAAATGCGGCGCAAATACTGGGACCCGGAAACCAATGAATCCCGCGGCGCGCCAGTCAGTTCGCTCACCAAGCTCCCCGCCTTTTATTCCGAGTGGGTTGACTACAGCATGGATTCGATGAAACGGCACAGCAGCGATGAACCCGGTCACGTCAGCATCTTTGACCGGGCCTCCCTCATCCAGATGATCTGCTTGAGTGTCTCGGAGGTGCCGGATCGGCGGCCCTATCTTATGGGCGACAGTTATATCGACATCCCCGCCCTGGTCATCCCGCGTTTTCTCTGGCCGTCGAAACCGTCGAGCCTGCTCGCCAACGTCCGCCTCGCCGTTTATTTCAACCTGGTGGCGGTGGACGACGCCTTCAGTGTTTCGATTGCCTTCGGCCCACTGGCGGAAGCCTACGTCAATTTCGGCTACTTCGGCGTGGGACTGCTCGGACTGCTGATGGGCGCGGCGTTCAAACGCATTTCCCTGCTCTCCGACGGCATGCCGCAATTTTCCGCGCTCGGTATTTTCATGATTCTGCTCACCGCCTGGAGTTTCCAGGCCGAGCAGGTCATGGCGACGTGGCTCAGTTCCCTGTTCCAAGCCAGTGTGATCTGCATCGGCCTGCCGGTGCTCTTTCGCAAAATCACTGTCGGCTGAACCCGTTGATCCGCCCCATGAGCCCGCGTCTGGCGATTATTCTGTCGCATCCTGTCCAATACTACAGCCCCTGGTTTCGCTGGCTGCGCGCGCACACGCCGCTTGAGTTCAAGGTGTTTTACCTCTGGGAATTTGGCGTCACGGAAAAACGCGATCCGCGCTTCGCCGCCGCGTTTAAGTGGGACGTGGATTTATTGTCCGGCTATGACAGCGAGTTTGTCCCCAACGTCTCGGCGTCGCCCGGCGCCGAACATTTTCGCGGCTTCGACAATCCGGAACTCTGCGCGCGCCTAGCCGAATGGAGTCCGGGCGCCATCCTCCTCTTCGGCTATAACTGGCTCTCCCACCAACGGGTGCTTTGGTGGGCTCGTGGACAGGGCATTCCCCTAATCTTCCGCGGCGATTCCCACCTGCTCGGTCGCACCAAGCCCTCGCTGGTCAGACGTCTGCTCCTGGGTCTTCTCTACCGCCAGTTCGCCGCCATCACCTATGTCGGCGCGGCCAACCGGGATTATTTTCGGGCATTTGGAGTTCCTGTGGAGCGTCTGTTTTTCACGCCCCATTCCGTGGATGCCGCGCGTTTCCAAGCCACCGAATCCATGGCCCGGATTGCCGCCGCTTCGCTGCGAACGGCCCTCGGCCTGACGGGAAAACGGATCGTGCTGTTCGCCGGGAAGTATCATCCCGACAAACAGCCGCTGGAGTTGCTGCGGGCCTTCCAGCAGGTGGCAACCGGAGACGACGCGCTCGTGTTCGTCGGCGACGGTCCGCTGAAAAATGAGTTATCGGCGCTGGCGCAATCGCGTCCGGACTGCACGGTGCACTTCCTGCCGTTTGCCAACCAAACCGAGATGCCTTCCCGTTATTTGCTGGCCGATGTCTTCGTCCTGCCTTCGCGCGGCAGCTATGAAACCTGGGGACTGGCCGTCAATGAAGCGATGCATCTGGGCGTTCCGTGCCTGGTGTCCGATCGTGTCGGGTGTCAGCGCGATCTCGTTTTTCCCGGGGACACCGGCTGGGTTTTTGCGGTGGATGATTCCGCCGCTCTCGTCACCCGTCTCACTGAAGTCTTGCGCGCACCGGCCTCCGAACTTGCCCGGTTGGGACAGCGCGCGCGGAACCGGGCCTCGCACTACACCTACGAGCAAACCACTGCGGGCTTCCTGCACGCACTGGAAGACAGCCCTGTCACCACGTGAGCGTCGCTCCGCCAACCGTTGTTCCCGCTCCGGTGCCGTCGTCGCGTTTTCCCGCCCTTGATGGATTGCGCGGACTGGCCATCGTGATGGTGCTGTTTCATCATCTGTTTGTTTTCACTCCGACCAGCCGCAGTGGTGAACGTCTCGCCGTCCTCGCGGAATTTGCCGGACATGGCGTGGACTTGTTCTTCGCGCTATCCGGTTTCCTCATCGCCCGACAGCTGGCCGCCGGGCGGACCAGCCCGGGATTCGCCGGTCGCTTCTGGTTGCACCGGTTCGCAAAAATCATCCCTCTCTACCTTCTGCTGCTGGCGGTCGTTTTTGTCCTGCTTCACCCGTTGCTGCTGCTGACCGGTCATCCGGAAAAACTGGGCTGGCTGCTCGCGGGCAAGGATCAGTGGCCCTGGTATTTGTTTCTGGTTTCCAATTTGCAGAACGCACTGATCGGGCGGTTCACCAATCCGGCCCTGGACGTCTGCTGGTCGCTGGCGGTGGAAGTCCAGTTCTACCTCATTGCTTTTGTCATCGCGCGCCTCGTTTCCCCTCAGCACTGGCCGCGGCTGGCGCTAATCTCCATTGCCGGCGCCATCGTCTTTCGCACTGGCGCCGTTCTGGCGGACGCCAGCTGGATCACCGTGCTCGTGCTCACGCCCGGCCGGCTGGATGCATTTGCCGGCGGCATCCTGGCCGCTTTCGCGTCACGCAGCCTGACGCGCTGCCCCGGATACGCGCTCTGGGGAATTGCGGCGCTGCCGCTGCTCACGCCGTGGTCCCGGTCCGAACCGGCGGTTGAAATCGCCGGGTACACGGTGATCGCCCTCGCCGCCGGCCTCGCCATCGAACGTTGCAGTCGGACCGCACTCGTTGACGGACGCCCCATTCGCTGGCTCAAGCAGCCGGCATTGACCGTGCTGGGCCGGATTTCCTACTCGGTTTATCTGACGCACCTGCCGATCCGGGCCGCGTTGCGCGACATCCTGCTTCCGGGTGAGCGCTTGCTGGACAGTCCTTCCGCCTGGTTGAGGCAGTTCGGATTTTGGCTCGGGTGTGGCGCCGTTTGCATCGCCGCGGGCTGGCTGGTCTGGCGTTTCATCGAGGAGCCTGCCCGGCAAATGATCCTCCGGCTGAGTCGCCGCGAGGTAACCACCACGGTCGCCGCCCGGGAAACCTGAACCATGCGGATTTGCATCATCAATGGATTTTTTCTGCCTGTGCCGCCGGTCAGCGGCGGGGCGACCGAAAAATCCTGGTATCAACTGGCCCGGCAGTTTGCCGCGCGCGGTCACGACGTCACCTTCGTCTCGCGCCAATGGCCGGGATTCGCCGATGACGAAACCGTCGATGGCATTCGCCATGTGCGCCGGCGGGGCTTCGACCACCGGCGGAAACTGTGGCGCAACCTCCTGCTCGATTTCATCTGGAGCTGGCGCGTGTTTTTTGCCCTGCCCAACGCCGACATCGTTGTGGTTCACGCGGTGACCCTGCCCGCGTGGCTGGGTTGGCTCAAACCGCGCGCGGGACGGGTCGTGATCATGACGGGACGCATGCCCAAGGGGCAATACCGGCGCTACCGGCATATCGCGCGCGTGCTGGCACCGAGCAGTTTCGTGCGCGACAAGGTGATCGCGGAAAATCCGTCGCTCGCTCACGTCACGCGCGTCACGGGCTATCCGATCGACTGCCAGTTGATGAACCGGCGTGACGATTCGCCGAAGACGGAGGAAATCGTGATCGGGTTTATTGGCCGGCTGCATGAGGAAAAGGGCCTGCGCTTGTTCGCCGAGGCCGTGAAAATCCTCAGCGCCGATCCCGGGCTCCCCGCGTGGCGGGTCTTGCTTTGCGGCCCCTCCGACGTCTCGCGGGGCGGTTCAGGGCAGGCATTCCGCGATCAGATCGCGGAAATCATCACCTCCGCGATCACGCGCGATCGTCTCACCTTGCTGGAGCCCCAATTCGACACAGCCGCCCTCGCGCGAATCTATCAGGGGATCCGGATTTTCTGCTACCCGAGTCTCGCCGAACAGGGCGAAACCTTCGGCGTCGCAGTGGCGGAGGCAATGGCCGCTGGCGCTGTGCCCGTGGTCTCCCACCTCGCCTGCTTCACCGACTTTGTTCATCACGAAAAAAACGGCCTCGTCTTCGATCATCGGGCTTCGTCTGCCGCCGCGGAACTGGCCGCGGCCTTCGCCCGCCTGCTCCGCGACCGCGCCCTTCTAAACGCACTGGCTTCATCCGCCGTTCGCGATGCGCAAGCATACGACTATCCCCGCTACGCCACCGCGCTGCTCGATGATTTTTACTCTCTGATCGATCAGCCTTCCGCCCGCTAGTTCTGTCTCCGCCACTGAAAATCGCCCACGTCGTCCCGAGTCTGGAGGAACGCCACGGCGGCCCGTCTAAATCGGTGCGCTCGCTCGCCAATGCCCTGGCCCGCTCCGGGGAATCCGTCGACTTGCTCACCACGCTCGAACCGGGAAACGACGTGGCGGCCGGCGACGATGCCGCGCGCATTTTCAGTTTTCCCCGGGTGACTCCGCGCCGCCTGTGCCGCTCGCCCGGACTGCGGCGTCATCTGCAAGGCGAAACGTACGACTACATTCACCACCACGCGCTCTGGCTGCTCACGCTGCACTATGCCCGCGAGTCGGCGCAAAAATCCCGCGTTCCGCTCGTCATTTCACCGCGGGGAATGATGAGCGGCTGGGCTTACGAGCATCACCGGTGGCGGAAAGCCATTGCGCAACGGCTCGTTCACCCCGGCACATTTCAAGCCGCGAGCGGCTGGCATGCGACGAGTCCGGAAGAGGCCGACGACATTCGCAAACTCGGGTTGACTCAACCCATCTGTGTTTCGCCCAACGGAGTCAACCTGCCCACCGCGGAAGACCTGGCCCGGGCCCGGGCGGTCTGGCAACCGCTCTGCCCCGCCTCCCACGACCGTCCCAGCGCCCTATTCTATTCCCGATTTCATCGCAAAAAAAGACTGCTCGAATTGATCGATCTCTGGCTCGCGGTGCCTCGTGGCGACTGGCACCTGCTCATCGCCGGGGTCGCCGAGGAATACACCGCCGCCGAGCTCACCGCGCGGATCGCAGCGCGAAAGGCGTCGGAGAAAATCACCGTGCAGGACGGCGCCGACCGGCCGCCACCGTACGCGATCGCTTCGCTTTTCGTCCTCCCGTCGCATTCCGAAAACTTCGGGCTCGTGATCGCCGAGGCACTCGCCGCCGGTGTGCCGGCGCTGGTAACGGATACCACGCCCTGGCAGGGATTGGCCCGGGAAAATTGCGGCGGGTGCGTGTCGTGGGAAAAATTTGGTCCCGCTCTGGCCACGACGCTCGCGCAGTCTGCAACTGAATTGAACGCCATGGGGCAACGGGGCCGCGACTGGGTGGGAAGGGAGTTCTCCTGGGAAAAAGCCGCCCGCTTGCTGCGGGAGTTCTATCAGACACTCCGATGAAAAGATCGCCGATCGACTACCATCGTAGGCGGAACGCGAAAT
>JBEHXD010000322.1:0-6507 GCA_048498875.1 Verrucomicrobiota bacterium | reverse complement strand
ATCCCTGATACCACGCGTGAATGAATCCGGCTATGGTGCCGATTGATTTTCCCCGGTAGTTTGCCCTTACCCTCGATCCCACTCCCCATGAAACTCAATCCCACCTCATTGTTAGTCGTGGCCTTGGCCACGGTTGGTTTGCTCTACGCGCCGGCGGCTAAAGCCGGGCTTTACGATGACAAGAATCCGGAAATCACCACCGGCGATCTCAACTCTCAGGATTACTGGTGGACCAAGTATGATGCGATGATGCTCGAACTGGCGCTCAAGGAACACCAACCCGAGGGCCGGATCGGGATGAATCTGGCGATTGCGTTGCGCCGAATCGATGAGCTGCAGAAAACCTACCCCAAGCACTTGCTCATCCAGCAGTGGAAAACCCATTTCGAGGAAGTACAGTCCAAGATCGACCCGAACGCGCAGCGCTCGTTGCCGTTCGGTCCCGAGTGTCCGTGGGACGAGGCAAATTTCGCCCAGCTTTGGGTAAACATGCACTGGGTCAAACTGCTCGTGGACGAGAAAGACTGGAATCACGCGGGCCCGCTGCTTTCCAACATTCGCGACAATGAAAACATCATGCTGCGTCCCGATCGTATGAAGGATTATCCGGCGGAGCTAAAGCAATGGGTGATCGAATCCAAACCCGAAGCCGACAAACTCTCCGCCCTCGTCCGCCAAAAAACTGGCGCCCGGTAAATCCCTGATTTTTGGGCCCACGAAACACACGAAAGGGCACGAACAAGGACACTCGCTGAGTACTTTCAGAGGTAGGGGCCGATGCCCTCATCGGCCTTGATTGTGTTTAGGCCCGCTAAACACGCGAATTGAGGCGAAAATTCTCCGGAGGATTGGCCGCGAAGGAACGCAGGGATCGCAAAAGAAATTAGGATTTAGAAAAATTGTCCGGATACCTGAACGTAGGGTGGAACGCGTTGACCCCAACGCGTTGGCTTGGGGATCGGGCATGGACAGCGTCTTGAGGTCAAGCCGCTCCACCCCGATATGAGCCAAGTCCGTGCATTGTAGTCAGCTTCTCTTCTGATTTCGCGTTTTTCGCGTGATTCGCGGGTAACCTTTTCCGCACCTGCACCGCTTTTGTCACAAAACGAAACCCTCGCCCGTCTGGATTGGGGATGAACACAAAAACCAATTCCCAACCCTCCTTTAAATTCGTCGTGATCGGCGGCACCGGCCTCATTGGCAAGCCGGTCGTCGCCCGGCTCCGCGACCTCGGTCATACCGTAGTCGTCGGTTCGCCTTCCCAGGGCATCAACACCGTCACGGGCGAAGGCCTTACCGCCGCTTTCGCCGGCGCTCACACCGTCATCGATGTCTCCAACTCGCCTTCCTTCGAGGACGCGGCGGTGCTCGATTTCTTCACCCGGTCCACGCGCAACGTCCTCGCCGCCGCCCGGACCGCCGGTGTTCGCCACCTCGTGGCTCTTTCGGTGGTCGGCACCGAGCGCATGGCCATGAGCGGCTACTTCCGCGCCAAGCTCGCGCAGGAAACGCAGATCAAGGCATCGCCGCTGCCGTACACAATTCTCCGCGCCACCCAGTTCTTCGAATTCGCCGGTGGTATCGCTACAGTGGCTACGACTGGCTCGACCGTGCGCCTGCCCACGGCGCTCATGCAGCCGATCGCGGCCGCCGACGTTTCCGCTGCCGTCGTTGAAGTGGCGCTTGCGGCGCCGCGCAATGGCACGGTCGAGGTCGCCGGTCCGGAATCGATCCCACAGGACATGTTTGTCCGTCGCTTCCTCGCCGCCGCGGACGATGCTCGCACGGTTGTTGCTGATTCCGCCGCGTACTATTTCGGCAACATCCCGGTGAACGACCAGACGCTGCGCCCCGGCGCGAATCCGCTGCTCGGGGCCACCCACTACGAAACCTGGCTCGCCGCCTACGTGGAAAAAGCCAGACTCGCCGCCACGTCTGCCACTGCCTGATTGAATTGCCCGCCCGCCATGCTCGAGACCTTCACCACGCATCGTCCGCTACTCTTCGGCATCGCTTATCGCATGCTCGGCCGCGTGTCCGAAGCAGAGGACGTGATGCAGGACGTCTGGCTGCGCTGGCAAAAGCAGAACCCCGCGGACATCCAGTCGGCGAAAGCCTGGCTGGTGTCCGCCACGACGCGACTCTGCATCGATCAATTGCGTTTGGCGCGACACCAACGCGAGGAGTATTACGGCGTGTGGTTGCCGGAGCCGTTGATGCCCGCGACCGGAACCGATCCGGCGCAGACGGCGGAACTCGCCGATTCGTTGAGCATGGCTTTCATGCTGATGCTCGAAGCCCTCGGCCCGGCGGAGCGGGCGGTGTTTCTTTTGCGGGAAGTGTTTGGCTACGAGTACGCCGAGACCGCGGCCATTGTCGGCAAGAGCGAAGCCAACTGCCGGCAGATCGTGCGCCGCGCGAAGGAGCACCTGCAGGTGAAGGCAAAGCCACCCGCACCGCCGACCGAACAGGCCCGCCGTCTGGTCGGGGAATTTCTCGCCGCCGCCGAATCCGGCGACATGAAGCAGGTGCTCACGCTGCTCGCGGAGGACAGTACCGTGTACAGCGACGGTGGCGGCAAGGTGAAGGCCGTGGGCCGCGCCATCCGCGGCCTGGACCACGTCAGCCGTTTCCTCCTCGGCATCTGGCCCCGCTTCATGGCCGGCGTGAAGCCGGCCCTGATCAACATCAACGGCGCCCCCGGCTTCGTCGTGAGTTCCGGCAGCCAGGTGCATTACGCGCTGACGTTTGAGATCAATGCCGACCGGATCCAAGCAATCTATATCGTCTGCAACCCTGACAAACTCCGGCATCTTGCGGTTGACCCTGGTTCCCAGTCTCCGGATTAAATACAGGGACGAACTGAGGTTGCTAGGAACTGGCACGCAGTGGACTGCTCCGTTTGAATGGCAGTCAAGAGTCAAGACATGACGTCTTCAGTGTCTTGTATACTACGTCGACAAGATCTCCTGAACGGTTATCTGCATTTTATGGTATCTTGTCCCTGCACAGATCTTCGAGAGCTGGTGGCGCGCGGCTGGGGCCAAGTTCAGTTCAGCGATTCAAGTGAATCTACCCTGCGCCGCGAGATGCTTTCACTCGGAGCCCAGCTTGGTACACCGCTGCCAGTTCGGACGGGGCGAGACCTGTTCACAATCCTGACACCCACTGCCACCGCCGCTGCCCGACCAAATTCCCTCAGTCACCGCTTTGCCCACGGAGAATTTGAATTGCACAACGACACAGCGCACTGGGTAATGCCCTGCCGCTATATCCTGCTGGCTTGCCTCGATTCCGGTGGTGGCGGCCGCCCTACCATTGTCTTGGATACAAAAACCCTGCCTTTGGAATCTGGCCAGCTAGAGTTGCTGCACACCGCACCAGTGCGAGTGACCAATGGTCGGCGGTCTTTTTATTCAACGATCCTCAGCCGCGGGAGGGATTTCGTGCGTTTCGATGTCGGATGCATGACCAGTGGTTCGGCATCCGCTGCTGTCGCACTCCAAGTCTTGAAAAAACAAAACTGGCCGCAACATGTACAGGAATTTCATTGGAAGCCTGGTATCGGCTTGGTCATCGATAACTGGCGCGTCTTGCATGGGCGGGGATCAGCCGTTAGGGAAGATGCTACCCGGAAGCTCTTACGCATCTCCTTCCTATGAACCTTAGCAATCCAGCGCTCTCGCCTGACGCCCTGCGAGCGAAATCTCAACTCTATATCCAACGCGGATTTCGGGCCAAGGTCGCCGGTGACATTGAGGAATACCAGCTCTGGGCATCGTTGGCCCTTGAGCTGTTGGGCAAAGCCGCCTTGGCGAAGGTGCATCCCGCTTTGGTAGCAGACCCTAATAGCAAAGAGTCCTTGTTTGCCGCGTGTGGCCGGCCGATTTCACCGGAAATCAAGACCATCGGCGCGAAGACCCTGTTCGACCGTCTTACATATATTTCAAAGGAGTTTGATACTCGGCACCAGCGGTTCTGCGACCAGATTGCGCTTCGCCGGAATTCGGAGCTGCATTCGGGCGAGGCACCATTTGCCGGGATGCGCGCAGATGTTTGGGAGCAGGAATACTGGGGTGCGGTCGACGTAATTCTAAAGATGCAGGACCTGGCACTTAAGGAGTGGGTGGGCGCCGAGAACGAGTCGGCTCCAGCGCAAATCCTCGAGGCTGCCGAAAAAGCCCTATACTGGTCGATCAAGCACCGGCTCCAGCGCTGCGCGGAAGACTTTAAGGCGAAGCATAAGAACCCGGCAGAACTCCAAAAAATCATCGAGCGCTCCAAAACCAGCGCCATGCCGATAGAGGTTTCTCGAATCCTGTCTCCTTACGATTCCCACCAATCGCATGTCTGTCCGGCCTGCGCGGCGATGGGCTACATTGGATTGGCGCTGTGGGACGAGGAAATTTCGGATGAAGAAGGAGAGTACCAGGACGACGAAGGTGAATGGCACCAAGAAATAGTGGGAGAAAGAATCGAAAGTACCTATAACGTCGAAGAATTCGTGTGCCCGGAGTGCGGGCTCCATCTCTTTGGCATCAAGGAAATCGCAGCTGCCGCGCTGAAACCCGAAGTTATCACCGTCCGGATTCGCGAACGGGAGTATGAACCCGATTATGGGAATGACTGATCTTGGGTAGGCGGGCATGGCCGGGGAACAAGACCTAGCTTTGTGATTTGTATGTACACATTACCACAAGCCGCAAAGCCCTTCGAACTTTCCTCAGAGCGCCGGACCGGGTCGATTGCTAGTCAGTACGTTTCGAATCGCCGGCTTTGTACGGCTATTACATACAGCACCCAACATGTCTTTTGTTCACCCCGTCCGCGCGAGAGCCAACTTTCAGTGGCTGGAGACATGGCTTCGTCACATGGACTATCCAGAGGCGAGGCCGGTGTTGCGGGACCTGGCAGCCGGTCGTGGGCGGATGATCCGTATTTTAGAAAGTAGCAACCAATGTTGCAACCGGATCGAACACGTGAGGATGTTGTTCGCGCAGGCCGATTCGTTGGGAGTCAATTTGTTCGATGCTGGGATGGTCAATACCGCCGCCAACTTGTTCTACACTTTGCTCTTGGATTTCGAACAAGCTGGCGAATCAGAAGCAGTATTGGATCGAATGCAGACACTAGGTGAGGAATGTCTCGGAGGGTTCCTGAATTTGGCGGCCAACCAAGTCAATGCAGTGGCGGATTTCCTACTCTGGTTGGAGAAGCGGATCGACGAAATAGTTCCGACTCGTGGACGCGTTGTGCTGCTTAATCTGCCTGCCGGGAATTCAGTGCCGGTTGCCTTGCTGGCCATGCGCTTAAGACAGCGACACTATCGAGTTCAGGTGCTCACGATCGCTTTGCCGCGTCAAGGTGGTGCTCGCAAGCGTTTCCTGCGTGAGGAAACCCAAGGTCGATTCGCCGGAGTTGATCTCGTCGTGCATTTGGATGAGTGGGCGAGCGGAGATAATTTTAGAGAAATATCTGATGTTTTGCGTCGCTTGGTTGCAGCACCAACCCGATTCCTCCCAGTCGCATTGCGGACCGGCGCTTCTTCCTCGCACTTGCACTACGCTTCAAACTGTCGCGACCATGATCGTCTACTTAGGCCTTTAGGTCTTGTCGGGGCAGACTATCGCCCGGTGATTCCTTCAATTCCGACTGTGATGAGCCCATTAGCCGACGCGTATTTCTTCTGGTCTGAGAATGATCGCTTTTCTGGCTTTAGGAAAATGCAGTCGTTTGGCCTCCTTTTCAGTGTCCTAGACGAGGCACTTCAAGGGTTAAATGCTCGACCCGCAATGCTTGAACAAGCAATTGACCTGCAGGCCGAACTCGCAACCGGTGGCGTGGCCGGGCCGGTAAGGGAGGCGATGCGTTCTAAAATCCGGAACATGTTCAATGATGGATACGCCGACTATTTGACACGTCGCGACGAATTGAAGAGAGCTGGCCGAGCCTTTGCTGCGGGTGGCAGAGTAGACCTGACAACGCACTTGCAGGAGGTCATTCAGGCCCAAGCAGCAGTCACCAACGGTCACCCTGCGGAGAAGGTTGTGGTATTCGGCTGGATCTATCTTCAACTGCAAGCTGGGTTGGATCCTGGCAACCGATATGCGTTTCAGGACCATGCGCCTATTCTTACCCGGTTAATTGGTCGATCCGGGACCACATATCGATTCGTTATCGCCTATATGAGAAACGAGCTCATGGAACGCGCTGCGTCGGCTTCGCGATAGTTGGCGAGGCAGAAAGACGGGGTCAAACTTTGAGGTGTGTGGACACTCGATCAGTGTGCCGGCGCAGCAGTGACTGTTCGCTGAACCGCGGCTTGGGCGGCGGTGAATTGGGCGGCGAGGGGGGAGGCGCGGTCTTTGGGCGGGAGGGTGGCGAAGAAATTTTGGAGCTCGGGGTTGTGCAGGAGCTGGGGCAGGAGTCGTTGGGCGTCCTGGAGTTTGGTGCGGGCGGTCTGGGGATCGCCTTCGGCGGCGAGGCGGGCGGCTTGGTTCAGGCGGA
>JBEHXD010000321.1:0-6516 GCA_048498875.1 Verrucomicrobiota bacterium | reverse complement strand
AAACATCCAGATGAAACCCAGCGCGAACATCATTGGGGTGCGGGTGACAATGCGGCCGCCCCAGAGGGTGCCGATCCAGTTGAAGATCTTGACGCCGGTCGGCACCGCGATCGCCATCGTGGCGATCGAGAAGGCGGCGGTGGCGATCGTGCCCATGCCGGTGGTGAACATGTGATGGCTCCACACGCCGAAGCCGATGAAACCGATGGCGACACCCGAGAAGACCACAATCGGATAACCGAAGAGCGGTTTGCGGGAGAAGGTGGGCAGGATTTCAGAAACGTAACCCATCGGAGGCAGAATCAGAATGTACACCTCGGGGTGACCGAACACCCAGAATAAGTGCTGCCAGAGGATGGGCTGACCGCCGCCCGAGACCTCGAAGAAGTTCGTGCCGAAGTTGCGGTCGAACATGACTTCAACCAGCGCGATGGCGATGGCAGGAAGCGCGAGGATCAGCAGGAAGCTGGTGACCAGGGCCATCCAGGTGAAAACCGGCAGGCGCATCATGGTCAGGCCGGGAGCGCGCATGTTGATGATCGTCACGATGAAGTTCAGGGAGGCGACGATCGAGGAAAGACCGAGGACTTGCAGGCCAAACACCCACAGATCGGTCGAGAGCTGCGGCGTGAACGCCTTCGAGGTGAGGGGAGCGTAACCGAACCAGCCCATCGCGGGAGCGCCACCGAAGTCCCAGGAAGGAACAAAGTGCGAGAGCCAGCCGACATTCAGAAGAATCGCTCCGACGACCCAGACCCACAGGGAAAACGTGTTGAGACGGGGGAACGCGACGTCGCGGGCACCAATCTGAATGGGAACGAGCAGATTAAAAAACGCTGCGTTCAGAGGCATGACCGCGAGGAAGATCATCGTCGTGCCGTGCATCGTGAAGAGCTCGTTGTAGAGCTGCGCCGTGATGAAACGATTGTTGGGGACGATCAGCTGGGTACGGATCATCAGCGCCTCGATGCCACCGATCAGAAAGAACAGGATCGCGAAACCACCGTACATCAGGCCGATCTTCTTGTGATCGACCGTGGTGATCCAGCCGATGAGGCCGGTCTTCGCGGTGGGACGGGGAAAGAGGTCAAACGTCTTGGCGGGCGCGTGTCCTGTTCCGGTGAAACTAGATTTTGCCAGTGCTTCGGCCATAAAAAGAAAAAGTTGAGATTCCGGGGCGGGCTTTATTTCAGGCTGTGGAGATAAGCCGCGAGCGCCTCAATGTCCTGCTCGCTGAGCTTGAGGGCGGCATTGGGTTTCCACTTGTTATCCTCGAAGGTATTGTAGCCGCCAAAAAACATCTTGTTACCCGGCTTGTAGTGATCCGGCCGGCGAAGCCAGTCTTTGAGGTGTTCGGAGGTGTTTTCCAAAACACCCGCGGCGATGGTGGAACGCGCGCCCACGTGAGTGAGATTCGGACCCGCGACACCCTGACCTTCGTGACCGCGAACCGTGTGGCAGGAGATGCAGGTCTTTTCCTGGAAAAGCTTTCGGCCTGCTGCGACCTGGGCGGCGACTTCGCCCGCGGCGGGAGCCTGCATTTTCTTCCAGCCTTCAAATGGGTTGGCATCGAATTCCGGTGAACCGGAGAGCGCGCGGCCATCGTCGTCCAGCTTTGCACTGGCAAACTGGGCCTTGGGGGCTTCGGCAGCTGAGTCGGCCGTCACGACGCGTGCGGGGGCCTTTTGATTCTCGAGCCATTTTTTGTAGTCCTCAGCCGACAGCGCGATGACGCGGAAGCGCATGATGGCATGAGACTCACCACAATACTCGGCGCACTGCCCATAATAGTAGCCGGGGTCGTCCGCCTTGAACCACAGGAAATTCGCGCGATTGGGCATCATGTCCACTTTGCCCGCCAGCTTGGGAATCCAGAAGCTGTGGATCACGTCGACCGTGCGGAGCTGGACCCGGACCGGGACGTTGACGGGAACCACCAGTTCATTGCCGGTGACGAGCGGGGTTTCGCCGCCGTTATTGGGGAGTTTGATGGTTTCGTTCGGGTATTCGAACTTGAACCACCACTGATAACCGGTGGCGACGACCTCCATGGCGTTGCCCTTTTCATCCTCGGGGACGTCGTGCGTGTACCAGATGTCGCGAAGGGTGGGGATTGCGATGATCACGAGCAGGCCGACCGAGGCGACGATCAAGCCGATTTCAATCAGGGGATTGCCATGACCTTGCGGCGGCGGTTCCGCGTGTTCATCGGACTCGGTCTTGGCGCGGAATTTGATCTGTGCGTAGGCCAGCACTGCACCCACCACCACGAAAATGAACATGGTCACATAGACCGTGATCATGAAAAGGTCCCATTGAGCCTTGGCGACGGGACCGTTGGTCACCATGGTCGACTGCGGGCCGCTGAGGCTGAAGACCTCGGCCAATTTGCAGCCTGACATAAGGACCAAGCCGAGTCCTGCGAATAAAGCGGTGGCAAGGCGGAAAACCTTGCGATGTTCGGTACGTGTGCGGGTCATGTGTAACAGGTGAGCGATCAGCGTTGTGCGCTGCGGCAACAATATCGGGTCAGGGTTTGCAAAAAATCGGTCATTTCAATCATAAAACCACATCAGAATCAGGGCTTTTGTCCGCAAATGAAGCTAGTATTACGCCGCCTCGGCTTCTTATTAGCCGGGCGTAAACCCGGTTTGATGGATTGCGCGAGTGGAAAGGGTGTGCAATAATGACTTCGTATGAAAAAACACCTCCTTCTCCCCCTGCTCGCCGGTAGCATCCTTCTTGCCGCTTGCGGTAAAAAAGACGAGGCCGCAGCCCCTGCGTCCAGCACGGCTGCTTCGGCTCCCGCTGCCGCGCCTGCCCCGGCAGCCCCCGCGGCTGCTTCGTTTGAAATCACCGCAAACGACAGCATGAAATTCAGCCTTACCCGCATTGAGGTGAAAGCCGGCCAGGACGTGAAAGTCACCTTCACGAACACGGGCACCCTGCCCAAGCAGGCGATGGGGCATAACTGGATTCTGTTGAAGAAGGGCGTGGCGCCCAAGACGGTCGCCGATGCCGCGATCACCGCGGCCGCCACCGATTACGTTCCGGCGAACCAAGCCGACAATATCATCGTCCACACCAAGCTGCTTGGGCCGAAACAGAGCGAAGAGGTTAGTTTCAAGGCTCCCTCAGAGCCCGGTGAATATCATTTCCTCTGCAGCTTCCCCGGCCATTTCGTTTCGGGCATGACCGGCGTGGTCGTCGTGCAGTAATTTTTAGGACTGGGATTATCGTTTTCACGCAAGCCAGGCCGGACGGCCTGGCTTTTTCTTTGGGGTGGATTCGATAATTACATGACTAACCGGCGCTGTCATTCTGAGCGAAGCGAAGAATCCACGCGATCGAGCATGATGTCACGTGCAAGCCCATGGATTCTTCGCGTTGCTCAGAATGACACGGGGCGCGGATTTTAAGCCAATTTTCAGCGAGCCGGGCTAGGCCACCGGATGTGCCGGCCACCACACGTAGAGGAAAAAATAGACGAGCACGCCGGTCACGGAAACGTAGTACCAAATGGGAAAAGTGACGCGCGCCCACTTTTTGTGAGTGACGTAATCTCCCTTGATCGCGAAGAGGAAAGTTCGGGGTACCAGATACGCGATCGAGATCGCCAGCAGGATGTGGGAGATCAACATCCCATAATAAAATGCCCGCAACGCGGGGTTTTCCCCGCCGAAAGGCGTGTGGACGCCGCGCATCAGGATCTTGTGTGTGACATAGCCGACGAGGAACGCCGCGGAAACGAAACCGGCGGTCAACATCACGGTCCGATGCGCATTTTTTCTCCCGCTTTTGATCAGGATAAAACCAATCGTGATGAGCACCGTGGCGGTGCCATTGAGCGCGGCATTGAGCGTGGGAATATCGCGAACGGTCATGGTACGAGGCGAAAAGCGAGGACGAGCGAGGCTCAGAATTTAAAAACGAACCGATCGATCACGAGGAAGCCCAGAATCAGCGGCAGATATCCGATCGAAATGAAAAACAGGCGGCGAGCCTCGGTGTCCCTCCGGGCGGGATTCAGGAAAATGATGGCGGACTTCAGGAACCACAAACCGAGCAGGGCTGCCGCGATAAAGTAATACCATGAGCAATATCCCAGCAACGTGGGCATCGCGCTCGCGGCCACCAGAAGCACCGTCCAGATAAAAGCCCGGCGGGAAACGCGGCCTCCGCTCGGATCCTCGACGGAAATCATCTTCATGCCCGCGGCGGCGTAATCCTTCCGATAGGTCCATGCCAGGGCGAAGAAGTGCGGCATTTGCCAGGTATAAAGGATCGCGAACAGGCACCAGCCGAGCGGGTGATTCGAGCGTCCCGCGGCAGCCCAGCCAATCATGGGTGGCAGTGCTCCGCTGATGGCTCCGATCTCCGTGTTCCAGCGGGATAATTTCTTGGCCGGGGTATAAATGGCGAGGTAGGCGACGATCGTGGCCAGCGCGAGAAATGTGGACATGCCGTTCACCATTTTAAACAGAACGGCCAGACCGGCGATACAGAGAATCCATCCCAGGACGAAAGCTGACCCCGGCTGGATCGCGCCCGACGGAATCGGGCGGTCTGCGGTGCGTTTCATCAGGGCGTCGAGGTCGCTTTCCATCCATTGGTTCAAGGCCGCGACGCCCGCCGCGCAAAACCCGGTGCCGAGAACGACGAAAAATGTTCGCGACCAGTCCACGTACGAATAGGGCACGGCGGCCAGGTAGCCGATCATCGCCGTGATGACCGACATCAAGCTCAGCCGGGGTTTGGTCAGCTCAAAGTAGTGCCGCCAGAGCGGGCGGGTGGTTTCGGGAGCAACGGCACCCACGGGAATGGTCGGTTCGGCCTTGGTCATGAACGGGACCTTTCAATCGAACCACGATGGGTGAAAAAAGCGACTGCGAACGTGGTCGCAAGCGTCAGCGCGCCGATCAGCACATGTCCGGTGGTCATCGCGACGCTGCGGCCGGTCCAGATAATCTGGGCCCCGAGCGTGATTTGCAGGGCGATCAGCGCAATGGGGAGCAAACTGGCGGCGCGCATCAACGGATGCAGCGATTTGTCGCGCGAAAGAAAATGGCCGTAGATCAGCACGGCGATTCCGATCACGACCGCCATGATGCGGTGGGCAAATTGCAGCGCGATCCGGTAGTCCCAAGTCGCCGGCAGCCAGTCGCCCTGCGGGGTCGAATGGGGAAAGGTCGGAATGGCCATGCCTGCATAATTATGCCGCATGGTGGCTGCGATGGTGAGCTGGATAAAAAGGAGCGCGGCGCACCACCACCCGAGCCGGCGCAAGCGATCGCTGGCGGTGCCGACCGAATTTTCGATCCACGGACGCGACAAACCGGCGGCGATGGCGAAGAGCACGCAGACGTAAACCTGGGCGAGCACGCCGTGGGGAATGCGCAGCATCTGGCCCAGCGACATCTCGAATCCCGGAACGTGAATCCGATCGAACAACACCCGCGTGCCGCCGAGCAGCCCTTGAAACAACACGATGCCAAACGCCCACCAGCCGAGCTGGCGAAGCCACGAGCGCTGTTCGGCGATCAGCAGCCAGACGAGGAGCACGATCGTGATCAGGCCCATCATGGTGGCGGACAACCGGTGGGAATGTTCGGCAAATTTATCGATTTCGGTCAGCCAGCCATGTGGATTGACCGACCCGTTCGACAGCGGCCAGTCGGGAAACGCCATGCCGGCCCCAATGCTCGTGGTAAAGGCCCCGAGTGCCACCAGCACGAACACCCAAAGGCTGCCGATGGCAGCGAACCAGGCGAGGCCGGCTTTATAAGTGGTGGTGTGGGTCATCAGCGCGGGTTGAAGGAAGGGAATCGGCAAGTGATACCTCGCCTGCGCCCGGCGCAAACCTTTTGACAATTTGAGCGAGTGGCAAATGTAGGTAGGGCATGAAGCCCAGTTATTCGCCTCCCGCGAGGGTGATTGCACGGTTCCTAATGGCCGGTGTGACGCTGCTGGTCTTTGGCTGTGCAAAAAAGGAAACGGAAACGGCGGCGGCGGGTTCCTCCTTGTCCACGGAAGCTCATTCCGGCGAAAAACGCTATCCTTTGACGGGTGAAGTGATTGCCGCCAACACGGACCGGCAGACTCTCACGGTCACCCATGATGAAATCAAAGGGTTCATGATGGGCATGACGATGGAGTTCAAAGTTTCCAAAGCTGATCTGGAGAACGCCAAACCCGGTCAGCGTATCCGGGCGGAACTGGTGATGAGCGGAAACGAATTGTCGCTGGAGAAAATCTGGCCGGATGATGCCGCGACCACGCGCGCGGTGGCGGCGGCGACCAATGCCTTGACGCAGGACACCTCCATGCGAGGCAAGGGAGCCTATCGCGAAATCGGGGAGAAGGTTCCGGAGTTCACGTTGCTTGATCAGACCGGGCAGGCGGTTCCCGGCAGCAAGTTTCGTGGCAAGCAGGTGGTGTTGAATTTCATTTATTCACGGTGTCCGATTGCGACGATGTGTCCGGCGGCGACGATGAACATGATGAGTCTGCAGAAGG
>JBEHXD010000320.1:0-6538 GCA_048498875.1 Verrucomicrobiota bacterium | reverse complement strand
TTGCGCGCCCTGTTCCTGCTCGAGGATGTGCGGGTGGGCGACACCATCGAATACAGCTTCACGCGACGCGGCACGAACCCGATTTTTGGCGATCATTTTTTTGACACAAACCTGACCACCTGGAATTCGCCCACCGCGGAAGAAACCATCCGCGTGCTCGCCTCGCCCAAACGCGCCCTCCGACAAAAGCAATCGGGCGGTGCGTCGCTGGATTTCAGCCAGGGCACCGCTGGTGATCTGGTGGAATACCGATGGTCTGCGAAAAACCTGAAGGCCGGGGAGTACGAGACCGGAGCACCGGCCTGGTACCTGCCCTATTCCACCTGGCAGATCAGCGATTTCGCCACCTGGCAGGAGGTGAACGACTGGGCGAGACCGCTCTATGCGCCCACTCCGCTGTCCGAAGCGCTCCTCGCGAAATACCGGGAAATCGTCGCAGGACTCGACACCGACCGGGAACGCGCCGTCGCCCTGCTCGATTTTGTGCAACAGGACATCCGTTACCTTGGCATCGAGTTGGGCCCGCGCTCGCACGCCCCGAGCGATCCCGACCAGGTGTTTCGTCTTCGCTACGGGGACTGCAAGGACAAGGTGCGACTCCTCTGCGCGCTGCTGCGCGAAGCCGGAATCACCGCGGTGCCGGCGCTCACCCATTCGCGCAATGGTCCAAAGCTCGCCTCCCGGTTGCCGAGCATCGATGTCTTCGATCACGTCATCGCCCGGATCGACCTCAGCGGAGAATCCTTCTGGGTTGATCCCACGCTGACCGACCAGGCGGGAACGTTGGAGAACCGGGCGATGCCCCATTACGGCTTCGCGCTGCCGCTCGAAACCGGCCGGAAAGAACTGCAGGCGATCAGACGCAGCGCCCACGGAGGCCAGGGGGAAAGACCTTCCTCGCAACTCGTCCGGCTCGAAGAAGCCATTCACGCCAACGGGTCGCTCAAGCAGGTCGCCTCGCTGCCCGAGGACGAGCTGGCCGTTTTCTCCACGCCATTCGATATGACATCGAAACCGGACTATTTCTCCGAGGTGAAAATCAAGGACACCTTCACCATGGGCGAGCCTGGCGAACCGGCGGAGTTGGAAGTCCGGTCAGTGTACTCCGGGCTCGCCGCAGACGGCATGCGGGCGACGCTTCGCCAGACCACCGCGCAGCAGATGGGAAAAACCGTGCTGAATTTCCGCAGCAAACTTTATCCCGGCATCACGCTGCTGGCGGATCCGACGTGGGAGGACGACCGGAAAGGCAATACCATCACGCTGCATCACCGTTATCATGTGCCTGAAATCTGGCGCAAGGACGGCAACTCTCCGCGGTTGAGCGCCGAGTTTTATCCCCTGGGGCTGCGGGACTACACCGCCGCGCCGGAATCAATGGTACGCTCGTCACCCTACGCCCTCGCCTACCCGATGCGCATGGTTTGCCAGACCGAAGTCCGGATGAAGAAACCGTGGCCGGTGAAAGACGAGGTATCGAAAATCACGGATGCCGGATTTGCCGGCACCTCGACCGTCACCCACTCGGGCAACGTGATCGATTTTCTCTACGAATACGAAAATCTCACCGACTCCGTGGAAGCGTCGCGCATGGCGGAATATGCCGCCCACCTGCGGACCTTCCACGAAAGCCTCGGGTACTCGCTGTTTTTCAACCCCGAAATCGCCCGGCGGAATGCCCGTTTTCGTTTCAACTGGTATGAACTTGCCCTGACGCTCGGCGGTTTGACGATCTGGACCGCCCTCGCCTGCTGGATCCATCGCCGACCCTGGACGCTTCACCGCCCAGCCGCGGAAATCCGCGACCCCCATCTGTCGGGATTCGGCGGCTGGCTGATTCTGGTCGGCTTCGGGGTTTTTCTCCGCCCGTTCATCCAGCTCGGCCACATCATCAAGGATCATCGCTCGCTTTGGGACCTGCGCATCTGGGAAAATACCGCCGTCACCGACCGGTGGTGTTTTTCAACCGAACTCGAGCTCCAGCTTGGCATTTTCGTCCTGACGGTGCTGTGCGCGGTGACGTTTGTCCGGAAAATGCGGCTTTTTCCCATCGTGTTCATTACGATGATTGTTTCCCTCGCGCTTTTTCAGGTGATCGACATGGCCATCGCCTCGGCCTTTTTCACGGAAAGCGATGAACAAAAAGTGCAGAGCGTCGTCGGACTCGGCCAGATGATCGGCTTCGGCTGCATCTGGATCCCCTACATGGCGGTTTCCCGCCGGGTGAAGGCCACGTTCGTCAATCCCCGGCCGAAAATGGAAACGCCCCTCGAGCCACCCGTGCTTCCCACGGCGGAAAAAGTTCCCTGATCCGGGAATTAAATTCAAAGTCCGGAGTGAACGCGGGCGCCCCCTTCCCTCCGAAAGGTTAAAACCTTGTGGCAAATCCGTTTTGTTTTCTCCAAAACAGAGCCTTGCCCCTGCGTACTCAAGACAAGCAGTTGGACCATTTGGTGAGCGCCGTTGGATCCGGTGTCACGTTGATGGCATTGGTCGTCCTGACCGGCCGGTTCACCGGGCACACGAGCTGGGTCAGAATCCTGCACGATGCGCCACCGATGGCGTTCACCACCGCCTGTGCATTTCTTGGCACGGGTTGCACCCTGCTGCTGAACGCCGCCAAAAAATCCCGGCTGGCCGCGGTGACGGCATTGCTGCCCGGCCTCCTCGCCCTGGGCACGCTCAGTGTATACGTGCTGGCGAGCCCGCTGGGCTGGCAGACTTTCATTTATAATTCGGAAAAGCCGATCATGGCCGCCGGGGTGGGCATCGATGGACGCATGGCTCCGAATGCCGCCATTTCCTTCATTCTCCTGTCGACCGCGTTGTTCCTTTGGGCCCGCGGTGTCTGGCGACCGCGCCTGACCGCCACCCTGGCGGCTACCGTCATGGGCATCGCCGGAGTATCGCTGGCCAGTTACGCCACCGGACTGCGCACCTCGGCGGCGTGGTGGCGTTATACCGCGATGGCCCTGCACACGGCCGTCTCCTTCGAAATCATCGGCGGCATGCTGGTGTTCTGGGTGATTCGCAAAACCCCCGCCACCGACCGGCCGGCCATCCGGACCTTTCCCTTTATTGCGCTGGCCTGCTCGCTGATCGGCCTGCTTGCGATTGTAACCTCCGTCAGCAACGATCAGCAGCAGATCACTGCGAACCAGGTGCGGCGTGCCGTCGAGATGAAGGCTGGCATCGAACGCTTCATCGCCGCCAACGCGCGGGCCGACACCGCGGTCCGCGGCTTTCTACTCACCGGCAGCAGCTATCAACTCGGACGGATCGAGACTCATCGCAAAGCGGTTTTCGCCGCGATCGACGACCTCGAACGGCTCAATCCCAAAAATGAAGCCATCGCCGTCGCCGCAGCGCGACTGCGGGAAACTGTCACGCACAACTTCCAAACCAAGGACGGGTGGCTGGCGACACGCCAGCAGCGGGGCGTGGATGCCGCCGTGGCCGCCTTGGAAGCAGAACCGGGTGAGGTGGGCCGGACTCTGCGTGAAATTACGGAAGGCATCACCGCCAGCGCGGACGTGCTGCTCGCCGCGAGCGAATCCAACCTGGCCCAGCGGGAGCGGGAGGTGCGCTGGGCTCTGATCATCGGCGCCGTGCTGGTCATCGCCACCCTCGCGATCGCCTTTGCGATGGCCAACAGCGCCCGCGAGCAATTGAGCGATGCCAACCGCGTGCTCGAGACCCGCGTGGCGGAACGCACCCGGGATTTGAAATTTCTTTTCGATGCGATGCCGCAGCTGGTGTTCACCGCCTTTCCCGACGGGACTTTCGAAAGCCTGAACAAACGCTGGCTCGACTACCTGGGCGTGACCAGCGAGGCGCAAGGCCGGGAGGTCATCCTTAACGCGATTCATCCGGAGGATTCCCCCAAGGCGCTCGCGGAATGGGAGCGCGTGCGCCGGGAGGAAAAACCCGGCGGCGGCGAGAATCGTTTGAAAAATGCCAGCGGGATCTATCGCTGGCATCTCTGGCGGGCTTATCCGCAGCGCGATGAAACCGGCAAGCTGGTGCGCTGGGTGGGAACATCCACCGATATCGACGAGCAAAAAAATGCGGCGGCCCTGCTGGAACGGCGCGTGGCGGAACGCACCGCCGAACTTCTGGCCAGCCGCGAGCGGCTGCAGTCGATCGCCGACAGCCTGCCGCTGTTCATCGCCTATCTGGACCACGACATCCGCTATCGTTTCACCAACCAGACCTACAAGGCCTGGCTGGGCCTTGATCCCGAGGCGATTCTCGGCTGCACGGCCCGGGAGATTCTCGGTGAAGACGACTACGTCCTGGTCGCCCCCGCCATCGAGAAGGTGCTGCGCGGGGAACGCAGCGGTTTCGAACGGGCGATAAAAACGGTGAACGGCGAGCGGATTATCAAGACCCAGTATGTGCCCGAATTCGACGCGCACGGAAAAGTGGGAGGCTTCTACCTCGTCGGCATCGACATCACCGATGAAAAAGCCATCGAGCAAAACCTCGCCAAGGCGCGCGATGCGGCCGTGGCGGCTTCACGCCTCAAATCGGAATTTCTCGCCACCATCAGTCATGAAATCCGGACCCCGATGAACGGCATCATCGGCATGGCCACACTGCTCAAGGACATGCCGCTCGGCGATGAACAGAAGGACATGGTGCAGGTGATCGAGCAGAGTGCCGACAGCCTGCTTTCGATCATCAACGACATTCTCGACATCTCCAAAATGGAGGCCGGCAAGTTCACGATCGAGTCGCGCGACTTTGATTTTCGCGAACTCATCCGGGCCACGGTCGCGACCTTTGCCACCCGGGCGGAGGAAAAAGGTCTCGCCCTCACCCAGGATTGCGATCCCCGGCTGGCCCGCCCGGTGCGCGGGGATTCGGGACGGATCCGGCAGATCCTGACCAATCTCACCGGCAACGCGATCAAGTTCACCGACCGGGGCAGCGTCAAATTATCGGTCACCACCACCGCCACCGACGATCACACGGCGGGCCTGCGCATCACGGTGCGCGACACCGGCGCCGGGATCTCGCCGGACGACCAGGAAAAATTGTTTGCGCCCTTCGTTCAGGTCGACGCGTCGTCCAAGAAACGCTTCGGCGGCACCGGCCTCGGGCTCGCGATCAGCCGCCAGCTGGTCGAGTTGATGAATGGCAAAATCGGCGTGGAAAGCGAATCCGGCCAGGGTTCGGAATTCTGGTTCACCCTCACTCTGCCCTGGGCCAGGGAAGCTCCCCCCTCCGGCGAAACGGCTGCGACGCACCCCTTCCGCATCCTGGTGATCGACGACGATAAAAATGACCGGGAACTCGCGGCCTATTTCCTGAGCGGAACCGGGATCGAAATCGAAACGGTGGAAAGTGCGGAATCCGGATTGGAAAAACTCCGGGCCGCGGCGGCCGGCAAAACCCATTACGATCTGGTGCTCGTCGACCAGAAAATGCCCGCCATGAGCGGACTTGAATTCGGCCAGGCCGTGCGGGCCGACCCCCTGCTCGGTGAAACCCCACTGGTGCTTGTATCCGGCGGGGAACTTCAGGAAGCGGACGAGGCGGGCAAGGTGGGATTCGAGGCTTTTCTGAACAAGCCGGTCCGGGCTGAGGCCGTCACGGCGATCCGCCGCCAGCTGGCCTTCCGCATCACCCCTGCACGGCCGGCCAACAGCCAGTCCTCGTCCCCGAAAAAAGTCGTGCACCGCATCCTCGTGGTGGACGACAATGAAGCCAACCGGAGCGTCGCCCGGCTGACGCTCGCCCGGTTTGGCCAGGACGTCGAAGTCGCGGCATCAGGTGCGGAAGCCCTGGAAAAACTTTCGCAGAAGGAATTCGATCTCGTGTTCATGGACTGCCAGATGCCGGATTTGAACGGTTATGAAACGACCCGGTTGATCCGCGGCGGCAGCCGTGAAAAAATCGACGCGCGAATCCCGATCATCGCGCTGACGGCCTATGCGATGTCGGGCGATGCCGAAAAATGTCTGGGCGCAGGCATGAATGATTATATTTCGAAGCCGCTTCGCGTGGCCGACATCCGTGCCGCCCTGAAGCGTTGCGGGCTGGCGCTGCCCCTCGCCACCAATCCGGCGTGGGAATCGAGTCCCCTCCCCGTTTCCGCGAATCCGATCGCCGACTACCAGCACATCAGTGAAATGCAGGCACTGCCCGGACAGGATGGAAAATCGCTGTGGGGCGATCTGCTTGATTCGTTCCGCGAGAAATCCCACGAACGGATCGGACAGATGGAGAATTTCAACCGCCAGGAAAATTTTCCGGCGCTTGCAGAACTTGTCCACCGGTTCGCCGGCAGCTGCGCCACCGTGGGCGCCATCGAGCTCAAGGAGCTCGCCCTGCAAATCGAGCATTTCGCCGAAACCCGCAATCAAGCCCGACTCGTCGGGTGCCTCAAAGACTTGAACGCCGCGCTCACCCGGTTCCTGGATCTCATGTATCGACGCTCACGGCCGGAAGATTCGCCCTGACCGGGCCAATGATCGCGCTGCGATAAATTTCTCAAGAATTAAAGAAAGATTCTCCCCCACTCAAACCCGCG
>JBEHXD010000319.1:0-6553 GCA_048498875.1 Verrucomicrobiota bacterium | reverse complement strand
CCGTCGTTCCACCAGATCTCCGATCCGGTAATTCAGCAGCGGCATGTAATTATTGCTGAGTGTTGACACGACGAGTTCGCCAATCCCACGATCGTCCTCATTGATGACGTCTAGGTGGGCGACATTTTTGCTCTCCACCATCCGGCCGTCACCTTGATCCATCAGCAAATGGCCGGTCTCGGTTGACCCGTAGAGATTATAAACGGGCACGCCGAAGGCCCGCTCCAGAATCCGCTGATGCAGGATACTCGTGTACTCATAGCTCGTGAAGATGAACTTCAGCTTGGGAAATTTAATTTTCCGCCGTTCGCAATGCAGCGCGAACACCGCAGCGTAAACAGGATCGGTATCCAGAAACACCGGATCCCACTCGAGCGCCTCATCCACCATCCGGTCCAGATCGTCAACGCTCGACAGAAAGGGAAAGCGCGAAAGGCTCAGCACCCGCGTCTTGCCCAGCGTCCGGCGCTTGGCGGAAGGCGTGCCGTGGTAGGTGATATCGCCATTGCACGCGGGCGAGGAAATCGTCACCCGATGGGCCCCGGGATCTTCGGCCAGGACTTGCGCGATCTGCGGATTGAGCGACAAGGCCCATGCTTCCTGGCGCGCCCACCAGCCATACTCGAGCAGCAGATCGGCGCGATTGTCCGTCGTACCCGCCGTGTGCTCGACCTCGATCAGTTTTTTCGCAACCAGATCATCCAGCGACTGGCCGGCCCGGAGAAAATTATTTGGGAAATCCTTTTTGATTTCCTGCTTGGTGATGAACGGCAACGCGCCCAGCAGTTCGGACAGGGTCGCCCGGTCGCCGGCTTTCAAACCCGGGCGATAGAGCGGCACCTCGCGCACATAGCCGCGCAGGGTCTCGTCGGGATTTCGCAACGCAGTCGGTCGGTCGTCGATTTTTATCACGGTAATTCCTTCGTTGGCTCACACCGCCTGGGCCACCGGCTGTGCGCGCTGCGATCGCGCGACCACACGCGGCGAGGCCGCGGCACGCAGTTCGGCCACCACGCGGGGGAGATGACTCATCAGGTAGGCCACGTCGGCCTCCGATGTTTCATAATCGAGGCTGAAGCGGATCGTGCTGCGGGCTTCCGCCGGACTGAGCCCCATCGCAGTCAACACGTGCGACGGAGCCACCGAACCGGTCGTACACGCCGAGCCGCTCGACGCGCAGATGTTTAATTGATCCAGCATCATGAGCAGCGCCTCTGCCTCCACACCCGCAAACGCGATGCTCGTGGTATTGGGCAGACGCGGTTCTTTCGCGCCGTTGCGCACGGTGTGAGGAATCTTCGCAAAAATTTCGCTTTCGAGGCGGTCGCGCAAGGCGGCGAGTTTCTGCTGCGACTGAGCCGTGACAGCACGGGCCAGTTCGGCGGCGCGACCGAAGGCCGCGATGTACGGGACATTTTCCGTTCCCCCACGGTTACCTTCCTCCTGCTGACCGCCCACAATCAGCGGACGAAAAGGCGTGCCTTTGCGCACGTAAAGCTGGCCGATTCCTTTCGGCCCATGAAGCTTGTGCGCGGACAGCGACAGCAGATCGACGCCTAGCGCGTTCACATCGATCTTCAATTTGCCGGGGACCTGCACGGCATCCGTGTGCACGAGAATCCCGCGCCGGCGGCAAATGGCCGCAATCTCTGCAATGGGAAAGAGCACGCCGGTCTCATTGTTCGCCCACATGATCGATACCACCGCCGTATCCAACCGGAGCGATTGTTCGAACCCTTTTAAATCGAGCGTGCCGTCGTGATTCACCGGCAGGTAGGTGACCTCGTAGCCTCGCGCTTCCAGCGCCGCGCAGCAGTTTTTAGTCGCCGAGTGTTCGACCGCCGTGGTCACGATGTGTCTTTTATCCGGCCGGGCATACAGGCAGCTCGTGATCGCAGTGTTGATGCTCTCTGTGCCACAACTCGTAAAAATAATTTCGGCCGAGTCGGCCCCGATAAGGGCCGCGACGGACTCGCGGGCCGCTTCAATCGGCTGCACCAACTTTTTGCCCAATCGGTAGGGGCTCGAAGGATTTCCCCAGTTTTCGGTCAAATAGGGCAGCATGGCTTCCACCACCTCCGGTGCGACGCTCGTCGTGGCATTGCTGTCAAAGTAGTAGGTCTTGGACTGGGTCATGGCAAAGCCTGAGTGGCGTCCGCAAATAGGTGTGGGCTGAAAAATTTAAGGGAAGGTTTCAGGTGATCGACAATTCCCGCGATTGCAAACCAGCTCTGAATTTTGTCCCACGAATGACGCGAATAGACGCGAAAGACCGACCGGACGATCGATCAATGAAGCGTAAGCCAACCGATTGCGACGTTCAGGACGTCGGTCTCCAGGCCACCGTTTGCGGTTAAAGCACTCTTTCCGCGCTCCGCACTCAGCCCTGAGCACTCCGCGACCAATCACCTCCATCCCAACCCAGGCGCGACGTGACGCAGCATCGATTCGAGAACGTGGACGTTGTAGGCCACGCCCAGTTGATTTGGGACGGTCAGGAGCAACGTGTCCGCTTCGGCGACAGCCTCGTCCTGCTTGAGTTGCCCTATCAGCTCATCCGGTTCGGCCGCATAGCCCCGTCCAAAGACCGCCCGGGTGGTGGCATCGAGAAACCCGATCTGATCCTTTTGCTCCCCCTCGCTGCCGAAATAGGTGCGATCAAGGTCGTTCATAATCGGAAAGATGCTACGACTCACGGAGACCCGCGGCTTGCGGCGGTGGCCGGCGTCGGCCCAGGCTTTGCGGAAGGCGCGGATTTGGGCTGCCTGTTGCACGTGCAGCGGCTCGCCGGTTTCGTCGAACTTGAGGGTCGAACTCTGCAAATTCATGCCCTGCTTCGCCGCCCAGACGGCCGTCGCATTGGTCGCCGACCCCCACCAGATTCGCTCCCGCAAACCCGGGGAAAACGGTTCGAGCCGCAGAAGCCCCGGGGGATTGGGAAACATTGGACGCGGATTGGGTTTCGCAAAACCCTTCCCGTCGAGCAGCTCGAGAAAGGTCTCGGCGTGACGCCGGCCCATGGCTGCATCGTCCTCCCCTTCCTTGAGTCCGTGTTCAAAATAACGCCACCCATCGATCACCTGCTCGGGCGAGCCGCGGCTGATGCCCAGCTGCAAACGCGAGCCAGCGATGAGATCCGCCGCACCGGCATCTTCCGCCATATAGTGCGGATTTTCATAGCGCATGTCGATGACCGCGGTGCCGATTTCTATTTTTTTGGTTTTGGCTCCCACCGCGGCGAGCAGCGGAAACGGCGAGGATAATTGCCGCGCGAAATGATGAACCCGGAAATACGCCCCGTCCACTCCGAGACGCTCCGCCTCGACGGCCAGGTCGATCGACTGCAGCAACACGTCGGCGGCCGAACGCGTCTGCGACTGGGTGGAGGGCGTCCAATGCCCAAAGGACAAAAAGCCGATCTTTTTCATGGCCGTAAGCGGTATCCATCACCGACGAATTCGCAAAGCCGATGAAAAGATTGCCCACGAAACACACGAACGGACACGAAACCCGGACAAAAATACGATTCGGCAGTTTTTGCACGCACCGAAGCTTGCTCCCCGCAGTTGGCCCGGCACCCTGATTGCGAATGAGAAAGTACACTGAGTCGATGCCGTCCGCGACGGATTACCGGCATTTAAAACTCAAGATCGGACTGCTTTTTTCCCTGCCGATCCTTGCTCTCGTCTGGTTCTATTCGATCTGGGGCCTGATCCAAACCTACTCCCCTGGCCATCAATCCGCGCGCGTTATTCCTACGGCCGGGATTTCCGCGACGGTGGTGGGAGGCTCACGAGCGGATGACGGCGATTATCTCGATGTCGAGTTTCTCACTGGTGCGAGAAAGAACCGGGTTAATGTGGCAGTGCGCCGGCAGGACATTCAGAAATATCCGAAGGGTCAATCGGTGACCCTCGTGCGCGACGATACTCCCGGTGCGCGCTACGACTATTCACTCGCCGAGGACTATGCGCGAAAGCGTCGAGCGGAAGAAATTTCTGCGCAAGTGCGCCTGTGGATGGGAGCGCTCGTTCCTCTGGCGATCGCCTGTTGGTTTTGGAAACGATGGAAACGCCCCCCGTCGAAAATCAGCGATATCTATGGAGCGCCGGTAAGGGACATTTCCAAATAGCGACGTCGGTCGGTAGGTATCCAGGTATTTCGTGTCACCCGTGTCGAACCAGCCGGAAATTTCGGTGGTGATAACCCAAGGCCGATGGGGGCATCGGCCCCTACCGAAAACGGCTCGGACAGATTTATTGCCACAAGAAGTCACAAAAGAACGGGAGCCGCCATCATCATAAGGCGCCTATAGGCGCACGGACGATGTACGTCGGGACCAATTTACTTTTGCGACTTTTAGCGGCCAATAATTCCGGTCGCCTGCTTCCGTTCTTCCGTGTCATCCGCAATTAACTATTTCGCGTTTTCTATCGTGACAGCCCGAGGCCGTTGGCACCGTTGATGCGCGCTCGCATCCCGGTACGTGTCCCCTTGCCCGCGCGAAAGGCACGGGGCAACGACCCCTACCGACAAACGGTTCAGACAGATTGATTGCCACGAGAAGTCACAAAAATTTGTAAGCAGCTATCATCATAAGGCGCCTATAGGCGCACGGGTGATCTACGTCGGGACCAATTTACTTTTTGCGACTTTTCGTGGCCAACAATTCCGTCGTCTGCTTCCGTGTTTTCCGGGGCATTCGTTGATAAATCCGTCAGCACTTTCGATCTTGGAAACCCGAGGCCGATGAGGGCATCGGCCCCTACCTCGCGAAGAATCAGGTCGTTGATTGACGCCGATGATCGCGGAATTCCCTGACTCTACTTTGCGACTTCGGGTGAGAGATGCCAGCGCACCGTCCAGTGTCCGCCATCGCGGTCCAGACGCAGCACCGCGCACTTCTTGAAATGGAATCGCGGCGGGGCGACCTTCCCCATCACAAGCAAGGTGGCCAGCGCACTCAAATGGGGTTCGTGGCCCACCAGCATGACTGGTTCACGCAAATCATCCAGCCGCCGGGCGATCGCCACCGGCTCATCGCCGGGCTTGATGACGGAAACACTGCATAGTTCCGCGTCCAGCCGCAGCCGTTTCGTCAATCGCACGGCGGTTTCGTGCGACCGCACGAGGGGACTGTGCCAGACTTCCTTCGCGTCAATGGCCTTGGCTTCCCGTAGTCGTCCGCCCACCGCGCGAATCTGGGCCACACCCTTTTGCTCAAAGGACGGGCCGCGTCGTTTTCGCCGTCGATCGCGTGGGCGTGCCGGACAAGATAGATATGCATGACCTGTCAGCCTAGGTCTTTCATCACGACCCGCACAAGCACCGCAATGTTACAACGGGGTGAACAACACGGCTCCGAAGTTCGGAGCACGGCTTATTTGGCCGCGAGCGCCGCCTGAATCGCCGCCAGCAACTCAGGCGAGTCGGGTTTTACCTTCGAGGAAAACCGCGCGAGAATACGGCCGTCCCGCCCGATCAGGAACTTGGTGAAATTCCATTCAATCTTGCCGGGAAACGGCGAGCCCTCACCCGCAAGGAAGGTATACAGAGGATGCCGGTGTTCGCCATTCACGTCGATTTTGTCGAACAGCGGAAAACTGACATCGAAATTGAGCGAACAGAATTCCTTGATTTCCGCGTTGGTGCCCGGTTCCTGCTGGCCGAATTGATTGCAGGGAAACCCGAGCACGACGAGCCCGGCGTCGCGATGCTTGCGATAAACCGCCTCCAATTCCTTGTACTGGGGCGTAAACCCACACTTCGAGGCGACATTCACCACCAGCAACACCCGGCCCTTGTAAGGCGCGAGATTGGTCGATTCACCATCGATGGTCTTCAAAGAAATGGCGTAGGGATCGGAACTGGCAGCAGTGGCGCACATGGTCAGAAGAATAAAAACGAAACAGGAAAAGAGGGATCGTGGATTCACAACGCACCTTGGGCCGGTTAAAGTCCGCCGTCAAACCGGATGAACGCGTGATCCAGGTTTGTCGGTTGGAATGCCGTAATCCTGGCAGGGCGGTTGCCCTCAACGGCCCAGGGGCAATGGGCCTCAAGGGCTGGAGTCGCACGTCCCGTCACCGAAGGTTCGAAAAAATTTCTGGGTTGGTCGTATGCCCGGCAGCTGAAGCGGCCGCGGCTTTTTTCAAATTCCTGCAACTTTGGCAGCGCCCGGCGGGTTTATTGCCTCAAGCCGTTGTTTCCCGGCACGAATTCCCGTGCCTGGGTGATGGCCGCACTTCTCCACGCATGCTCCAGGACCTTCGCTTCGCGTTTCGGATGATCGCTTCCCGCCGCTGGTTTTCGGCGGCGGTCATCGCCACCCTCGCCCTCGGCATCGGGATCAACACCACGGTTTTCACTCTGGTGAACGCCGTCCTGTTCAAACCGGTTCCCATTCCCGGCGGTGAACGGATTGTCACGGTCGCCAACTACAACCTCACCAAACCCGATGAGCGTTCCCGCGTTTCGTGGCCCGACTATCTGGAGTACAAGGCGCAGAATCGCACTTTCGAAGGCCTCGAGGCACTTGAGACCAGTCAGGGCG
>JBEHXD010000318.1:0-6562 GCA_048498875.1 Verrucomicrobiota bacterium | reverse complement strand
GGACCGCTGCGGTGCCCGCCTTGAGCCGCACAACCGTGAGATCGGTCCCACGGGCCCGGTCTTGAAGGCTACGACCGTCAGGTCGGCGATGTTGCGGGCATTGCGCCTGCGGCGATCAGTCGGCGGCGGCGCTCTCCCGGCCCAGCACGATCAGGGTGAAAATGCCAAGGACCGTACCGAAGGGCATGAAAACACACAGGATGGCGGCCATGACGTAACTAAACGTCCGCCTCCGGCGCTTCGCCAGACACCGGCCGGAAATAAACGTACAAATCGCCGCGCTCCATCCCAGAATGACGAAGAATCCCCCCATCACCACGAAAAACAGGCCAAACAATCTTGGTGGTACATCCTGCGGTCCAACGCCATGTCCGGGATGGAGAAAGAAGAGAAATCCCATCGCGACGTGAAGCAGGGGGAAGCAGGCAAACAAAGCACCGATTCCCGCGACCACATAATGAAAAACCGCAAGCAGATCCAAATGCTCCTTGTCCTTTAGTCGCTGAGCGTCGGTGAAGGGCGAAATTTTCGGCGGTTCCATGGGGATAAGGATTTAAGAACTAGCGCGCGGGAGGGCGAGCAGGGACATCATCGGTAGGGCGGATTATCCCTAATCCGCCGATCAGGACTCCCGTCGCGAATCAAACCGGCGGATTTGCGATAATCCGCCCTACCCGCAGACCTCAAAATCCCCCAAAAAGTGGCGAACGCAATTCCCGCTTATTGGTCAGAAAAAGTCGTACCAAACCTCTCCCGTCCCATCCGATGCCCATGGCCATAACATCGAATCCACGGATAGCTGCAGGCATTGATGTCAGCCCCCTCCTGTCCGGCGGGATTGACCTGCTCCCTGCTCCTATTTCGCCGCCTTTCCGCGGCCACATAACGCCGCATTTGGCAATTGGTTGGAAAAAACGCGATAATCCGGACAACGCGGGGACCTGTTTATCACCACTCAAAGCCTACCGCAGTCACAGTGAATAAGTCACGACCTGCCCCCTCCTCCTCCGCTCCCGCTAAAAAAACTGCCCTCGCCTCCTTTCCCATTGTCGGAATCGGCGCTTCGGCCGGCGGTCTTGAGGCATTCACCGAATTCGTAAAAGCGATCCCGCCGGACACGGACGCGGCCTTCGTTTTGGTCCAACATCTGGATCCGAATCACAAGAGCCTGCTCACCGAATTGCTGGCCCGCGCGTCCACGCTGCCGGTGAGGGAAATCGAAACCGACACCGAGCTGGAGCCCCGGCAGATCTACGTCATCCCGCCCAATTGCGACCTTTCGATCGAGCACGGCGTACTGGAACTTTCGCCCCGGCAGAAAAACGCCGGTCCGGCACGTTCCATCGACCACTTTCTCCGCGCACTGGCTGCAGACCAGGGCCAAAACGCCATCGCCGTCATTCTCTCGGGTGCAGGCTCAGACGGCGCCAAGGGACTGAAAGCCATCAAGGAAGCCGGCGGCACCACGTTTGCCCAAGACGAGGACACCGCCAAGTACGACAGCATGCCGCGCAGCGCAGTCGCCACCGAGGGTGTGGACTATGTGCTCGCCCCTGCGGCGATCGCGTTGGAAATTGACCGGCTGATTTCCGCCCGGAACGGCGTCACCTCGGGAACCAAACCCGCGGCGAGGCCGGACCGCAACCTGCGCCGCCTGCACCGGGATGGCAACGGCACCGATGAAGTCCGGTGGGAAAACAACGCCCCTGACGAGGCGTTGCAAAAACTTTTCCTGATCGTACGGGAAAAGGCCGGCCTCGACTTCAGCCTGTACCGGATCAATACCGTCCGCCGCCGCGTCGCCCGACGGATGGCGGCTCACCGTCTTAATAATCTCAACGCTTATACCCGCATCCTGGCCGAGGATCCCGCCGAGGTGGACGCGCTTTACCAGGATCTGCTGATCGGCGTTACCAGTTTCTTTCGCAATCCGGCGGTTTTCGAAACTCTGAAGAAGAAGGTGTTTCCAAAACTCATCAAAAACCGGGAGGGAAACAATCCGCTACGCTTCTGGGTGGTCGGCTGCTCCACCGGACAGGAGCCGTATTCGCTGGCGATGGCGTTTCTCGAATTTTGCGAAAAAGAAAAATTGCAGGTGCCCCTGCAGATTTTCGCCTCGGATGTAAATCCCGCCGCCCTCTCACGCGCGCGGTTGGGACACTATTCCGCCGCGGCCGTCGACGGACTCAGCACCGGACTGATCAAGAATTTCTTCCAAGTGGAGAACGACGGTTATCGCGTGCAAAAACGCATCCGGGACCTCGTGGTCTTTGCCGAGCAAAATCTGCTCACTGATCCCCCCTTCACCCGGGTCGACTTGATCAGCTGCCGGAACATGCTGATTTATATTGAGCCGTTGCTCCAGCAGCGGATCATTCCTTCGTTTTATTATGCGCTCCGGCCCCACGGTTGCCTCGTGCTGGGCACGTCGGAATCGCTGGGCTCGCTCAACGGCCTTTTCAGTCCGGGCGAAAACAAGCAGAAGATTTTTTTCAAGAGACCCGGCGCCACGCCGCCACGGCCGGCCGCGCCGGGAATGCTGTTCCCCGTCCGGCCCACCTCGAATTCCCGCCCCGCTCATCCGCCGGCCCCGGCCAAACTTCCGAAGCCCGAATCTTTCAGCGACGTCGAGCGCGCGTTGCTGCAGGAATACACTCCGCCCGCCGTGGTGGTGAACGAAGCAGGCGACGTGCTGCAATTTCGCGGCAAGGTCCAGCCCTACCTGAAAATCCCCAGCGGCAAGGCCACGCTGAATGTGATCAGGATGGCGAAGGATGGCCTGGCCGTGGCGCTCCAACGCGGGCTGCGGCGGGCGACCTCGACGACAAAGCTCATCCGTGAAACCGACGTCCCCGTGGCCCGCTCCCGCCAGCGTGTGACGCTGGCAATTCTGCCGTTCAAGAATCAAGGCGCACGTTGTTTTCTGATCCTGTTTGAAGCCGCAGCCTCCGCGTTGCCGAAAAAAGGCGCCGGGAAAATCGGAACAGACACCGGAAAACAAACCCACGAAATGCGGGACCTGCGGCGGGACTATGCCGAGGCGCGCGAATCGCTCGACACCCTGCAGGAACAGCATGGCGCGACCGTCGAGGAGTTGCAGGCGTCCGGCGAAGAGGTCCAGTCCGCCAACGAAGAATTGCAGAGCCTCAACGAGGAACTCGAAACCTCGAATGAGGAACTGGAATCCGCCAACGAGGAGCTGACCACGCTCAACGAGGAACTGAGCACGCGCAACGTCGAGTTGCTCGAGAGTGAGCAGCGACTGCGCGAACAGGCACAACTGGTGGAGCTGGCGCCGTTGATCGTACGATCGAGTGCCGACCGGATCATTTTCTGGAATCGCGGCGCCGAGGCGCTGTACGGATATACGAAGGAGGAAGCGGTGGGAAACATCAGCCATCTGCTGCTCGCCGCGAAATATCCCGCGCCAATTGCCGATCTGCAGGCGGAGTTCAGCCAGCAGGGCCGATGGACCGGGGAAGTTACCCATCGGCGCAAAGACGGGGTTGAACTCACGGTCGCTGTCCAATGGGTTTCCAACTCGGAACCCGGCGAGCGGGGGTCCTCCGTGCTCGAGATGCACACCGATGTCACCGCGCGGGCAAAAGCGGAACGCGATCTCCATCAGGCGCAGGAACTCAATCAACGCGTGCTGCAAAGCAGCCAGGATTGCATTGTGGTATTCGATCTCGCCGGCCGGGTGGTATTCGTCAATGCCGAGGGCCAGCGGGTATTGGGCTGGGACGATTCCAAAACTGCGGCCGGCACCCGCTGGGTTTCGCTCTGGGACGAGGCGTTTCGCGAGACTGCGGAGGAAGCTTATCGCGTGTCGATGAGCGGCCAGACGCGTCGTTTCCAGGGGATGGTTTCAAACGAGGACAAGGGGAGGCAGTGGTTCGATGTGGTGCTGCAACCGATTCTCGACACTGGCGGACAGGTCGAACAATTGCTCGCCGTCGCACGGGACATCACCGAACGGAAAAATTCGGAACTGAAAATTCTGCAGGAGCGGCGAATCACCGAGCTTCGGGCCGACGTGGCCCTTGAGATCGCCCGCGGCGGCGACCTCTTCAGCACCCTCCAACAGCTGGCGCAGGTAATTATTCAACACACCGACGCCGTCAGCGTGCGCGTGTGGCTGGCGGAGGAGAATCCGGTCCGCTTGAAACTTTATTCCAGCGAAGGACTGTTCTCCTTCCTCAACAGTTATCAGGAAGTGCTCGCCCTCGGCGAAGCCCGCATCGGCGCGATTGCGGAATCCAAGCGGCCGTACACGACCCACACGGTCGAGCTTGACCCGGAAATTTGCGATCCCGTCTGGGCGCGTCGCGAAGGCCTCACGTCATTCACGGGTTATCCGCTTCTCTTCGAATCGAAATTACTCGGCGTGCTGGCGGTCATGAGCCGGGAGCGTCTGGAGGCGCAGGCATTGAAGGAACTCGCCTTGTCCGCTGACGCGATCGCGCTCCTGATCCAGCGAAAGCACGCTGACTTCGAACGAAGCGGACTGCTCGATCAGGCGAACCAAGCCCGCGTCGCTGCGGAAACCGCGTCGCGCGCGAAGGACGATTTTATCGCCACGTTGTCGCATGAATTGCGCACCCCGCTCAACCCGGTGCTGATGCTCGCCAGCGATTCCGTCGAGGACATCGCAACGCCGCCGCACCTGAAGAATATTTTCGCGACGATCCGCGACAACATCACGCTCGAAGCGCGGCTGATCGACGATCTGCTCGACATCACCCGGATTGCCAGCGGCAAACTTTCGCTGGAGCTCAAGCCCGTCAACCTGAACGACGTGGCGGCGGCGGCGGCGAAAATTGTTTTCGATAACCCGATGAACCGGGCGGTGACGCTCTCGGTAAATCTCGCCGCCGATCCCTCCATCGTGCAGGGCGACGCCACCCGCCTTCAGCAGGTCGTGTGGAACATGCTCAACAATGCCGTCAAATATTCGAGCGGCCCGGGGTCTCACGTCTCGCTGCGTTCCTCGAATCTCCCCGGTGATCGGATTCTGTTGCGCGTGACGGACTCGGGCATTGGAATAAAGAAGGAAGACCTGCCCCGCATCTTCAGCGCCTTTTCACAACTCGAACACGGGCGGGGCGGACTTGGCCTGGGTCTGGCCATTTCCAAACAGCTCGTCGAACAGCACAAGGGCACGATCCGCGTCGCGAGCGAGGGACTGGGCAAAGGGAGTACTTTCGAAGTGGAGCTTCCTTTAAGTGCTATTTCCAACGTCGAAGTGGTCAATATTCCCGCGTTTGACTCGCAGGCTCCGTTTCGCGCGAAGGGGCAAATCCGCGTGCTGCTGGTCGAAGACCATCAATCCACGCGACAAACGCTCACGCTGCTGCTCTCCACGCGTGGATTCCAAGTCAGTGCCGTCGGTACCGCTCAGGAAGCGCGGGCCGTTTACAGCAACGCCTCATTCGATCTCGTCATCTCGGATATCGGTCTGCCCGACGAAGACGGTGTGACGCTACTGGGAACTTTGTATGCCATTCGCGCCGGCGTGCCCGCGATCGCCATGAGCGGTTACGGCATGGACAGCGATCGCGAGCGCACCGCACAGGCAGGCTTCGACGCGCACCTCACAAAACCCGTTAGCATGGCCGCGCTGGACGCCGCGATCAGCGCGGCGATCGGAGTCGCGAAGGAAAATCGCTAGGGCAAATCACGATAATTTTTGGCCACAAAAAGCACCGAAGACGCAAAATAAAAAATCCGTTTTTGTGTCTTTTGTGCTTTTTGTGGCCAAATTGAATGAGCCCGTCGCGGATCAGGAATAGGTGGGCAACCCTCACCCAATCAGCCCCGACGCCACGCTCTGAAAATCGCGCACGGCAGAAATTACGGCGCGTTCCCACGGCAGGGACCTTTCCCTCACCGTTTCCTTCCAGACCGAGAAACTGGTGCGCGGGTGAAGGGAGGTTTTATTTTCCCCGGCCTTGTCAATTCCTTTGCGGGGGTCCCCGCCCCACTCAACGACTTGGATGATTTCCGGGCGAAACCAGAGCAACACGGTATCGGCTGACAACACAACCCCCAGCAAACCGCTCACGGAATGTGTTTCACCTGCCTTCGGTAAAAGCCCGGCAGGAACCTGGTCCCAACATGCCAATTTGCTTTCCTGCGCCCGCACGTAGCCCGCCAGCCGGCCAAGTTCCGGATCCAACGGCACGGTGCCGAAACGGACCGTCTTCTCTCCCTGCAGGATCGCCGCACCGCTCGCGCGAGCCAGCGCCAGCACATCGTGCTCGTCCCAATTTTTACCGAGCTCGGATTTCTGCGCGAGGTTCCGCAGCAAGCGCGACGAAATTCCGGCGAGTTCTGACTTGAACGCCAGATCTCCGGTCCGTTCGCGGGTGGCGATCTGGGAGGAAAGAATCTGCCCGAGCAAATCACACACGGTGCGGGTCGCAAACGGTACCCGCCGCGGTTTAAGGCTGTGGCAGGACAACAATCCCCACAGTACGCCGCCGCAGATCACGGAAACTGACATCGAAGATCCCGTCCCCATATTGCGCATATACTCGAGATGAACCGGCGAAACGCTGCG
>JBEHXD010000317.1:0-6567 GCA_048498875.1 Verrucomicrobiota bacterium | reverse complement strand
TCCGCGGTCCGTCAAATCAGGACAACCTGGGCCCGCCCTCCCCCGACCATTACCGTTGAATCCCGGTAAAACGCTCCTCGCGAGAGTGATTGAAAAAATGCGCGGGACTCCGGGCCGGGAGCCTGGCTCGAATTCCACCGCCTGGCGGAAAAAAATTCCCGGGCGGAGCCCGGCCAAGTGAGGTGCCGATCGTAATCTCCCCGCCGGCCAGATCGTTCTGTTTTATTGTGCTCCATAAAAAATACTTGCGGCATCAACCGGGTGATTGGCGCTCAACCTGCACTGGCACCAGAAACCAACCCCGAGCACTAAAACCGATCCGACCCATGTCCAATTCCGTCCCTTTAACCGGTTCATCCGGGACCGCTTCCGCCCCGGACGCGAGCACGTTGAATTCCTACAAGAAAATCCAGCTCGACCTGCAGTCGTTGGACAAGGCGCTGCAATCAGGCGACGTGACCGGCGCCAAAACGGCATTCGTGACCTTGCAGAAGGACGCACCGAATCTCGCAGCGCAGAGTCAGGATCGCCAGAGTACCAATCCGCGGGCGCAAGCCATGGCGCTTTTGGGCCGCGCGCTCCAGGCCGGTGACATGACTTTGGCGCAAAAGGCGCTCGCCGCCCTTCAACAAGTTATGAAAGGAGCCAATCAGGGCGACGCGACCAGCAGCACGGACAATCCCCTGACGCTGGCGGCCTACCTCAACGATCCTGACAGCAATCCCTCGAACCAGAATCCCAGTTTACTGGACTATCTGACCCGCGCAGCCAACGACAATTCTGCGACCGAAAACCCAAGTGTGCTCGATTATGCCGGGACGGGAACCTCCAACAACTCGCGTAGCGGCCCGCCCTCCCTGGGATCATTTCTCAATACCGTGGCTTGATCCCCTTGTCCTCATCACGGCAAAAATGGCACTGCGATTTGTGGTTAACGCGCGGTTGCGGCCACCAAATCGAGGCGACCTCAACCTGACCTTTTCGCTACTCTCCGGCCTTGATTGGCGCGTCCAAGTCGCGGCCAAACCCGTTTTACCCACGCTCAAGTTTCAGCTGACATGACCACCACGGAACCAGGAAGGGATCGACGCGGGATCAAACCGCTGTCGATGAAATTGCGGCTGGGACTGATCATTCCCGTGGTCTTTCCCTGGCTGTTTCCGGCTTTTATTTTTGGCGTGATGCGGATGCTGGATCGCGACCCGGGAGCGTTGATTTTTTTGTTTCCACTGGCGGCATTCACCCTCGCTCTTTCGGCAGTGGCCACGAAGCATCGAACTTATTTTTGGACTGCTTTTGTGGCGTTGGTCTTGCTGACGGCTTTCAGTTTCACCGGGTTTTGGAAAGTGCTGAGCGTCGTGGGCGATATGCACTGAAGGGAAGCGAAATAAGCGATCTGGCTTTGGTGGCTCCTCGAGCACGAGTAACTGCGGTCCGCCAAGGTCGGGCGACTTCAATACTGTCTCCAGCCACATCATTGAACAGCCTTGATCAGGCGCAACGCGGACAATATACACGGTTCATGCGTACAAACGCAATTCAAGGTGCCGCGGCTTGCCTGCTTGCCCTCCTCCCCCTGACTTCGTGCACGACCCACGTAAGCAGCAACGAATTCAACACAAAATCAATCGCTTCCGCCGGGCGAGGGCCCACGACCTACGAACAAGCCGTCAACGCCGAGGCTGACCGGCTGCTCAAACTCGACACCTCGCTAACGCCGGGAGCCGCCACGCGGCAGGCGAAACAAAATCTGGCAACGAACTTCTATCAGGAGGACGATCCGTTTAAAAACATCGAGGAAAGCCACCGGCAGAAGCAGGTCGCCGCTCAAGTGGCATTCGAAGACGATTTTGCCAAAACCATGCGGAAATAGTTTCCCACAGACGGAAACCAGGTCCGGGAGAAAGGAAGGGAAGGCAAAGGCTCATCTGATTGGACGATCAGTGGCTGTTCCCTCACGCCAGATCCACCGCCACCACCTCGTGGTCGAGGATTGAGGTCACAGTGACGTCGAGCCAGCCATTGTCCAACCGGGGGGCGGGGGTCTGGCCGCTGACGAGCAGCTTCACTGCGTGCACCGCGGGCCCTTCGGGCAGGCGCAGGCGTATCCGTTGTGCGCCCACAGGGATGAATTCACGGACCGGGCCTTTCATCATCATGGGGTTCGTCAGGTTCACGAGATGCACGGTCAGCGATTCCTTTTGCTGCCAGACGGTGACGTCCAGCACGCCGGGGCCGGTGACCTCGACGGGGTGCTGGTCGCGACTCGCCCAGGCCACCGCGTTGCGCATCAGTTTGCCGTGGTCCACGTCGAGCACCTCCCAGAACGTGCGGTCGATGTCCCACGGAAAATAAATCACCCGGCCCGCACCCACGTCCCGCAGGAAAACCTGCGCGATGTCCGTGTGTGGCGTGTGCATGAAAACCTTCTCCATCGGCAGGTCGGGATACGACGGCACCAGCGTCAGGGGTGAGACCGCGAATTTTTCCCTGGGCGTCACTTCCAGCCGCCACACGCCGTGAATCGTGCGCGGGGCCTCCTCGAGTCCACGCAACAGCGGATGATTCGGCGCGGCCGCATGCTCCAGATTCAGGTAGGCGTTCTGCATCGGACCTTCCAGCCGGCCGGCAAAGCTCACGCCCAAAAGATCCGCGAGGCCGAAGTCCTTTCGTTTCACGCCCCACTCGTCGTAGAGGGAAGTCTCGGACGTCGCCACAATGCTGCCACCTGAGGCGACAAACTGCCGGAGCTGCCCGCACTGGGCGTCCGACAGCGCCGTGATATTCGGCAGGATGAGCGTGCGAAATGCGCGCAAGTGCTCCGCGTCGAGCAGCCGGTCATGCACCATCTCGAAGGGAATGCGCGCCTCGATCAGCGCCTGGTGCCAGCCGTGGCCGGGATCCTCCATCCCCTCGCGCGGTCCGTTCTTTCCCGGCGTGAACCACGCCGACTGCTGCGAGTAGACAATCGCAACCGTGGCCAGCGGCCGCTCCTGCCGGAGATATTTCTCGTGCTCATAACACCAGCCGTAAAGTTCCTCGACTGGTTTCAACCATCGCGGATCATGAATGCTGCCGGCAAATTTCGTGAACCACGGCCGCAGCCCGTTCGCGAGGCCGTCGAGCGCCCAAAGCCGGAATTCCGCGGGATTCTGGACGGAATCCTTCCAGCGATAAGGCTCCTCGAGCCCGACGCTGAAGATGCCGACGATCGGCTTGCGGCCCAGGGTGGCGCGAAATTCCTTGCCGCGCTTGCCATTGCCCCAGGGCGGCATCAAGCCGCGGCGGGCCTGGTAGTCGGCCATCAGGGTCGGAGCGAGTTCGCCAATCCGCTTCATGTCGAGCGAACTGGTGGCGCCGCCCCCGCCATTGGGAATGACACAGGAATCGGGATTGATCGCGCGCACCGCGTCGTCCCAGTGGCGCCAGAGCGCGAACAGCCGGTCCTGTCGCCAGAGAATGTACGCGCGGCGGGCCGGATCCTGCGGATCGTTGGTCGCGGGCAGTGCAAAGCCGGTCGCAGTTTTGAAATTCGTGCGACACGACTCGCACCAACACATGCCCGAGCCTTCCCAACGGTTGATGAAAATGCCATCGACCCGATACGCTGTCATGATCTCGCGCTTCACCCCGGTCATGAAATCGAAATTATAGGGACCGAGCGCACAGGTAACCCACATTTCGGGTGAAGCCCAGTGCCGGCGGGGCTGGCCTTCGGCGGTGACGTGGATCCACTCGGGATGCGCCGCCTGCGCGTCGTCGTAAGTCGCATGCGGATCGGTGCGCGCCAGCACGACCATGCCCAGTTTGCGGCAGCCGGCGATCAATTCGCCCAGCACATCGCGATCGCCCAGCCACGCGCTGCGATGGTGAAAAGGGATTTTCGTCGGATAATACGCGACACACCCGCCGCCGCTGAGGCAGACCGCGTCCGACTTCGTCCGCGCGAAATAATCCAGCCAGAACGGCAGGTCGAATTTACCCGGATCATCCTCAACGAGGGTGAGCTGCGCCCAGCGCATGGGCCGGTCAATCCACGACGGCGCCGGCAGAATTCCGCCAGTGCCCGAACCCGGAGTGGCGGTGACGGTGCCCGCCGCAAGTGCAGGACGCAGGGCCAGCTGATGCAAGGTTACGGCGGCGCCGGCGACAGCCGTGGTCCGCAGGAAATGACGGCGGGTAATCTCGGACATGGGGTACCCTCACCTTCACCCGTCTGCTACGATTCGCAATCGCTGAATACGGTTCGGCCCACGAAACACGAAAACACACAAAAGAAATCACTTTGAATGTAGCAGCGGAGGTAAATCCGCTGGCGGTGGAACTGCCGGCTTATGGACAAACTGCCATCCGATTATTTTCCCGCAGATGTGTCCGGAACGCGCCGGTCCATCCGTTGAGTATATGCATCCCAAAATCGTTTTTGCATGAAATCCCAAATGGCTCAAAAGATCACTCCCTTCCTCTGGTTCGACGGCCAAGTCGGAGCGGCGGCGAAGTTTTATGGTTCAATCTTCAAGGATTTGAAGGTCATCAGCCGCAGTGGCCGCGGCAAAAATGTCATGTCCGTGACCCTTCGCCTGAACGGGCAGGAGCTGATTTTGTTCAATGGTGGTCCGCACTATAAACTGACCCCGGCCGTCTCCCTCATGGTCAACTGTCGGACCCAGAAGGAAATCGATTACTACTGGAAGCGACTCACGAAAGGGGGCAGGGAGTCGCGGTGTGGCTGGTTAACGGACAAGTTCGGCCTATCCTGGCAGATCATCCCCGACATTCTGGGTGCATTGCTTGGCGACAAGGATGAGGCCAGGTCCGGCCGTGCCATGCAGGCCATGCTCCAGATGGGAAAACTTGACATCAAAACGCTCCAGCAGGCCCATGTCGGAAAAAAATAAAACGCCGCAATGAACACGCCAATTAACCATTCCTCCCGGCGCTTGGGTCGCAGCATCGCCTCGGTATTCCTGGGGTTTCTGTCGGTCGTGATCCTGTCGCTGGGCACCGATCAGGTGCTGCATGTGTTCAATGTTTATCCGCCGTGGGGGCAGCCGATGCACGAGCCTGGCCTGAACTTTCTAGCGCTGGCCTATCGGTGTCTCTACACCGTTATCGGCGGCTACATCACCGCCCGCCTTGCGCCCCACACACCGATGCGGCACGTGCTAATCCTGGCGATTATCGGGTTCCTGATGGGCACACTGAGTGCGGTCGGCACCTGGAACCTGAACCTGGGGCCACACTGGTATCCGATCGCGATCGCCGTCACCGGAGCACCGCTCACCTGGCTGGGTGGAGTGCTTTACCACCCGGAGCCACCGATTCAAGGCCGCGCACAGATATTACCGGGCGACTCTTGACTGGTACCTCTGCACATGGTCCGCCAAAGCGGTGGCTTTGTTGCCCGTAAACACTCGAAGTCTTGCACGTCACAGCAACTCCAGGCCGGTTCTTCCTAGCGGGAGGATCTAGTCACCACGGTAAGAGTGGAAAAAAACCATTCCGTGGGCACGATCGACGGCCATCGCAGCCCGGCCGTATTTCCAGCCCGGCGTTACCCAGTTCGAATTGATGTAGTACTCAAACTTACCATCCGGAGACAGGCGCCACCATTCCGGAGCGCCTGCAACACCCGCCGTAAGCTCCGACGGCGCCCGCTCAGTTTTCTCAAAGTGTTGAACGCGAATCAGCGCGTCGAGGGCGTCGTCTTTAAATTCGACCTGCATCCAGGCGAACCCCGACTCCCGGCCGTCTACCCACCGAGCCTTTAGCACCTTCGTCCCCACGGTGGGAGGCGAGCCAAACTCATTTTTATAAAATTCCGCGAGATCTGGGGCAGAGGTTGGGTTATAGGGACATCCTGTCAGCAGCAGGAGCGGAAGGACGAGCAGCGCCGGACGAAAATTTAATCTTCTGATCAATGATTGATTCAATAAGCCCGGGCTCGAGTTGTAACAAAACAAATTTGTCCGTTCGAAATCCTTCGCGCTGATCCGCCCTTAGCCGGGCAGTTTTCCAGTACGTCTCAGCGCAGTTTGCAGATTCCTTTCAAACCTCCTGGCCGCGGTCGCGATGACACCCGCAACCAAAACCACGAGCAGACCCATGAAAAGCCCGGCCGGCCGGTCGTCCGGGTCGCCCGTCATCAGAATCCAAACCATTCCGATCGCCACGAAACCGATGAGGACGAACGCGCACCGCTTGATGGCTCTCAACGCGTCCACGCTCATCGGTGAAAATCTCCCGCTTTTTCCAACCTGTCCGAGCAGCGCGAAGGCCCGATACAGCGCCAAAAAAAATGGCAGCGAACCCAGATATACATATGCGAGAAAAGGATCCTTGAAATAGATCTCGAAGGTCGTGGCATGGACATTCCGGCCCTCGAGATGGGGTTCCCAAAGCAGCGAGGCCAGTGCACCGATCCCGACGACCGCAATGACTCCCTGAAGCAGGGACGCGGTGCCACGTCTCATGGTTGGATCTTTCATGTCGGTGAGAGTGGCACCGTCCGGTGAAGCGAGCATGAAGCGGCGATGAATTCCGCGTGAAAGCGGCCTTGGGGCGATC
>JBEHXD010000316.1:0-6569 GCA_048498875.1 Verrucomicrobiota bacterium | reverse complement strand
GCTCGGCGGTCCCGGGAAAAACCCTTCTGCGGTCGCGCGACTATTTCAGGGAGATCGCGAACACCGTGGCGATGTCGCCCGCCCCTTCTTCCGGAGGATAAATGGTCAGTCCTTGGGGCGTGCGCGACCAGCGGATCTTCTCGTTGCTTCCGAGCAATTGAATGCCGGTGATGGTTTCATCGAGCAAACCGGCGGTGGTGCCCAGCGACTTGAGATGGAGCGGCTGCGTGGTTTGCCCGAGGGCGATGGCGTACAGCACGTTTCCTTTGAGCGTATAACGGATATCTTCCGCGGTCAGCGCCTTGCCTTTGCCTTCGTTGAAGCCCTGGGCGGTGATTGGTGCGGCATTTTCCAGGGCGGGCCCTTCGCCGCAAACCTTCCACGGCCGGGTGCTGAAAATGCACTCACGGTTCACGTCCATCCAGTCGGCGATCCCGCGAACTACTTTCAATTCGTCGTCGTCGATCGAGCCGTCGCCGCGGACCGGAATGCTCAGGAGGAGATTGCCGTTTTTGCTTACCACATCGACCAGAGTCTGAATCACCGTCTTGGCGCTCTTATAGCCATGATCGATAAACAGGGAGCGCTGATAGTGCCACTGGCCGATGCAGGTGTCGGACTGCCAGGGCCGGGGCTCGATCTGGTTGCTCTGGCCACGTTCGACGTCCCAGACCATCGCCTTCCGCTGCTGTTCATCGAGGATTTTGCCGAACATCACGGCCTCCAGTTTGCCGCCGTGTTCGCGCATGTTGCGGTTGTAGAAATGGGCCGCGATTTTGAGGCCGGCGTCACTCACCGGCCACAGGGGCAGGGCAGTATCGTCGAAATAAACCAAGTCGGGCTGGTAGCGGTTGATGAGATCGAGGGTGCGGTTGTAGAATTTCTCGCAGTAAGCCGCATCGGGCACGCTGGCTCCGTGGCCCCATTCCCACTGTTGGCCGAGGGCGTTGCCATCCTCCGAGTTCTCGCTCCGGGGATGATTTTGCGCGTAGAGATCCTGCGGATCGAGACCTTCCCACCACAGGCCCTTGCCATGGGCTTTGGTGAGCCTGCCATCGTAGGGGACGCCGGCGAATTCACCGGTGGCGTCCGCGCCCTGAGAGGGCTCGTACCAGGTCCAGGCATGCGACGCATGAACACTCACGCCGAATTTCATCCCTTGCGCACGGGCGGCCTTGGCCCAGCCGGCGATCAGGTCTTTCTTCGGGCCGACGCGGGTGGAATTCCACGGCTGGTACTTCGAATCCCACAGGTCGAAATTATCGTGGTGGTTCGCAAGAGCGAAAAAGTACTGCGCGCCCGCCCGTTTGTAGAGCGCCATCAGGGAATTCGGATTCCACTTTTCCGCCTTCCACGTGTTGATCACGTCCTTGAAGCCAAACTGGGACTGCGGTCCGTAGGTTTTGCGGTGGAACTCGTAGTCGTGCGGCGCCCAGTCCGGAACCTTTTCCATGTACATGAAGCGCCCGTACCAATCGCCGTGTTCGGGCTGGCACTGTGGTCCCCAATGCGCCCAGATGCCAAACTTGGCGTCGCGGAACCACTCGGGGGTTTCGTATTGCTGCAACGATTCCCAGGTGGGTTCGAATTTGCCGCTCTCCATCGGCTCCGCGGTGCTGTTGACCTTGATCATCGGCGGCGGTGTTTCCGCGGCCAGGGCCGATGCAGCGACGAGAGCGAAAAAAATGAGCGATTTCATCAAGGCGGCAGTGGGTTTGGCCCGCCGAATCAGCGGGAGGCCATGCCCACACTGGAAACGAAACTCACGGTGGGAGCAAATTAATGTGGGTGGGTTCGTCGCGGTCGCACGCGAGTTTTCCATCCTTTTCACGCAATTCCACCACTTGGATCGAACTCCGGCGGAGATCCAGCGAATCCTTGTCCTGCGGACTGATCGTACCGGCGCGACCCGGGTGCGTGAAATAGAACAGGTAAGCGCGGTCGCCGCTCACCACGACACCCGGGTGCCCGCCGTTCACCCGATCATCGGCGCCATTGCCGGGCACACCCAGAAGATCGCCGTCCTGGGCTTGCCAATGAATCAGGTCGTCGGATCGATAGACGCCGAGGCCCTTCCAAAGGTCGACGAGCATCCAGTAATGACCTTTCCACGGGAAAACGAACGGGCCTTCGCCCGGGCGTTCGCCCACGCCGTCGACCTTGCCCCGGTCGGTCCACGTTTTCAGATCGGAACTGTCGGCATAATAGATCGATTTGTGATCGCGTTCGTTGTTGTACCACAACCGCCAGCCACCCGCGGGGAGGGGAAGAGCGCACGCGTCGATGACCCGGTCGGATGCCAGCTTGAGCGTTGAATCATAGCTCCAGTGACGAAGATCGTGACTCGTCAGATGAACGATGGTCCGCGGATGCTGCCAGTCCTCGAAAACACCCGGCACCGTGGTGAGAAACATATGGTGCAGACCGGCGGAATCCGTGCGCACATCGGGCGCCCAGTAAGTCGGTTGATCGCCGGTCAATTCCTTGGGCAGCTGGATTTCTGCCGTGCCGGATGCCTTCCAATGCGCGCCCCCGTCGGTGGACTCCGCGATGCCGATGGGCGTGCCGTGAACCCACGCCACGCCGGAAAGACCCGGGACATTGGCGCGGCGATTGGTATAAAACATCCACCAGGATTTCTGATGAGGATTCCAGACGACCACGGGATCCGCGGCGCCGTCATAAAGCGGACCACGATAGAGCGGCTTGGCCGCCACCTGGTCGGCGAACGTCGCTGGCAATGACAACAAGGCACCCGCGGTCAGCAGCAGGCGCGTGAAAAAAAGCGAAGGATTGCGCATAAGGGTAGGGGAGGATGATGCATGCCAGGCAACGATCCAGCGAAACATTTCCGACGGTCATTGTTCCGGATTTTTCCCGCGAATCACACCAATCAACGCGAATTCAAGGATACTGATAGTTGCCCACGAAACACACGAAAGAACACGAAATGGTAGGGGCCGTTTGCCTCGCATGCAGATGCGCGGACAAACACCGGGATGCGAGCGCGCAGCAACGGTGCTGCCCTCATCGGCCTTTCAGCGCTCCTCCTTCTCCACCTCCCTTCCGAACTCCGTGTCCTTCGCGTAAAAATCTCCGGATTTAAACCACTGATTTCACTGATCGCCACTGATAATACCTGAAAAGAGGTTTCAGAATTTTGACTTAAATCCAAGATCTGTGCTCTTTGGTGCACTCGCTGATAATCCTTCTGCTTAAAATCCGTTTTCGTGCCTTTTCGTGTGTTTCGTGGGCAATGATCAGTCTCCTCGATTCGCGTCCATTCGCGTGATTCGCGGGCAAAACCTCAACCTTTCAGGTTCAGTCCCATGATCAGGTCGTCGCAGACTTTCTCCCCGATTTTGAACGTGCGTTGTCCCACCGGGCGATAACCAAGCTTTTCATAAAACTGGATGGCCTCGCGGTTGTGCGCGTACACCCCGAGCAAAATTCGCCGGAAATTTTTGGCGGCCGCATGAGTCCGGGCCTGTTCCATCAGGCGCTGGCCGAGGCCCGCGCCTTGGAACCGGTGGAACAGGTAAATGCGTTTTATTTCCACATCAGTGGGCGCAAGCTCCATCAGCGGCAGATCGGGTGCGCCCATGACCAGATAACCGACCGGCGCCTGTTTGGGTTCGATTTCAACCAGCCAGATCGCCGAGGCGGGATCCCACAGCCAGGCCGCATATTTTTCCACGGCGTGCTGTTTCGCGCAGTGCAGGAGGACATCCTGCCCCGGAAGAATCCCCGCAAACGACTCCAGAAACGTGGCCTGGCCCACGAGTGACAAGGTGGCCGCGTCCTCCGGTCCGCACTGGCGAATGACGGCATCGCGCATGCCCGCCAATTTGCAGATTCACCCCGGCCTGTCGAGGGATGTTCCCCTCGGATGGTTTTGGTATGTGGCAGCGAACGTCAGTTCGCTGGGTAGGGGCCGATGCCCTCATCGGCCTTGCCTTGGGTTTTCCCGCGAATCACACGAATCGACGCGAATAAATTCCGGAATTGCGACACAGAGCCCACAGAGGACGCACAGAGGTCACAGAGACCGGGAGGATACTCTCGGGTTTTTGAACCATCTTCTTTTTTGTCATTTCTTCGACCGCCGAACTCTTCGGTGCCGCAATCTTTTTTCGTGTCCTTTCGTGTGTTTCGTGGACCAAACCTCTTCTCCCCATTCGTTTCATTCGCATGATTCGCGGGCAAAACGGGCCCAAAACTCAGTTGCCTTGTCCGGCATCCGCTGGCTTGCTTCCGGGCGCAGGGAACGGCTGGGGCCAACCGGCGGAATGCGCTCAAAGCGTGTGCCGCACTGCAAGCCAATGGCCGTTGTTTGCACTAAGCTTGGTTTGGAAAATTCCATCGACGGTTTCCCAGCCACCTCTCCGCCCGCTAAAATTGCGACCCGGGAAGTGACGGGGCGAAGCTATCCCGGCCCACTGAACACTGCGATGATTAGTAATTCGCTCCCGCCCGTCCAAAAGGACATGTTTCGCGAATATCCTCCCGTGCCCGCTTCCGACGTGAAGGATACACCATGAGAAATATAAAAAAAATAGCCTTCGCTCTCGCCTGCGTCATAGCCGAGATTTTCTTATGTGTTTTCGTTCAACGAACTGAACTCCGCGGTGGGGAGAGTATTTCTGCAGACCCTGAAACATCCCTGAAAATCACGAGCCCGGATCTTGCGGCAAAAGAGACTGTCGATAAATCCGCAACGAAGAGTCTTCGAAAAGAAAAGGCATTATCAGTGGTAGATGATACTCGGAAACGGACCTTACAAGCAGCTCTTGCAACAGGTGATGCTTCAGTTTGGGAACCCTTAATGAGCCAGCTTGTAAATCCAAGATTTCGGCCCGACCAGGTTGTTTCTTTGCTAGAGACTTTTTTGGATAGTTCCGATTCCCTGGTTCGCGCCGTGGCTGCCCAGTTACTTCTCGAAATGGGTTCGACCAAAGGTGTAGAAGCGCTGCAAAACATCATTAGAGATGCGGCAAACGGCAAAAATGGCGGTATGAGGGCAGTAATACTCGCGGCTCAAACCCTGCATCAGTATCGCTATACTATAGATCAAGAGGCGCTCTATCGCGTTTATCTTAAAACTGAGAACAATGATCTTCTTGTGATAGCGACAATGCAACATGTCCCCCAAGTGCGGGAAATTATTGAAAAGCTACGCGCACAAAAAGAAACTCCCGTTAAAACGGAGTGGTTTGCGGCTTTTTTTGGAATGAACGACGCTGACTCCATAAAACACTACTACGGTCTGCTCGACGGAAACATGGATGCCCAGCTTTTAGGACACTGGGCGCTGTATCGCGCGACTGGAGAAATGAATCATCTTGATTTCGTAATTGGTAAAGCCCGCGAATCGGTCGGCTTGGATCGAGCAGGGAAAGACGATCTTCCATGGACGGTTAAAGGAAGTGCAATGGACTATTTGCAGGTAACAACTGTCCCTGAATCAACGAGAACTCTACGCGAAATTGTTAATTTTACGGCAACAAAGACTGATGGAAACGTCGCTGACTTCGACCGGGCTTTGGGAGCGCTTTTTTACTTACACAAAGACTATGAATTTGTGGATCAGTTGGTGCTCAACTACTTTGCGGGGCGCTTGAAGGGAAGGGGAATTGATGGTGGATTACTCTATAAAATTGCGGCTGCTCGTGCTACGCCCGATGTTGAAAGGGCCGCTCAAGAATTTAATCCTACTGCTTACGAGCAGACGTTTGTCGCGATGCATGGTAGACCGATCGAGGGTTGGTATAACAATCAACGTCACGTCCCAATTGACATTGGTCGGTGAACGAAATTCGTGACGAATTCGTCGGGGAAATTTTTGCGCAAGCATCACGTTTGAAACGTCATCATGTCGGCATACAAGTGGTCGGTTTTTTATGTTATCCTGAATGGATCTGACATCCTCCATCGACTTCGCCACGCAGCGCGCACGTTCGGATTTGGTGCGGGTTGAGAAAGAAGATGTCGTGCTGCTGGGCAAGATCGCATGTGATTCGCAGTGGCACTGTGTGGACGCTTACATTGGGCTAGTCCTGCGATGCAGGACGTGTCACTCTGAGTTTTCATTCTCGGCGGCCGAACAAAAGGCGTGGCGTGAAGAATACGAGTTTTCCATCCATAGCTACCCGATCCACTGTCGGGATTGTCGGGCGATCGAGCGGGAGGTTACCAGGCTGCGAAAACAGTTGGATGCCGTGCTTTCTTTGACGACGTATGCGCAAAAGGACATCGACGAACTGATTGGTGCCGCCGCTATGCTCGTTCAGCGAGGCCGGCGTGACCTGGTTGGCCCCCGACTCAAGCAAAAGATACTCTGGGCGGCAAAACGGTCACTACATCCGTCGGCCACTGAGCTTGCACAGATATTGAAATGAAAAAGAGCCCACCCAGCTGCCGTTGTCTCGCACCACGATGGCACATCGTTAACGTTCACTGAAGACATGCAGCGACACACCGAACATAACGACGCCTTCGATTCCGCGTTCGACGCGAGATTGAAGAGATCCTTGCATTCATTTCGTGACAAACAGCGTCGATTTCCCGGC
>JBEHXD010000315.1:0-6581 GCA_048498875.1 Verrucomicrobiota bacterium | reverse complement strand
CTCCGTATCGATGCCCGGCGGGGCAAAGAGGGTCCGCTCCGCCCCGCTGAGTTGCTCGGAGAGCCGGCGCATCCAGCGGTTTTCCACCAAGACCAGGTCGGCGGCGCGCAGGCCGGCCTCATCGGCACGATTGACGAACCAGAGATTTATCCGCTCGTACAACCATCGCAGGCCCCGGGCGCGCCGCATCGCCGTATGCCGCTCCACGCGAATCATCGACGCAACCTGCAGGAGCACGGGCGGACCGCCTCTGGCCGCCAGCGCCCAAGCCGGCGAACCGGCCACGACTTGCACCACCTCGAATCCTTTAAGGATTTCCGAAAGCACGCGCCGCGGCTGGAAACGCTGCGCCTCCCACTCGGCCCAGTTGCACCCGACGTGCGTGAAATCGATCCCTTGGATCTTGCCGATGGTCACGCCTGGTCCGCGCAGCCACGTGGCGGGCTGGGTGAGCTTGCGGCTGACGCGGTCGGTGCGGGCAGTGGCGAGGCTGATCAGTCGGGGATCAAACTCCCCCGACTCCACGATCACCCGGTACAACCACAGAGCTACCCGCTGGACACCTCCGTCCTGATGCAAATCAGGCGTGACAATGGCGATGCGAGGTCGCGCGCTCAAAACGGGTTGCTGAAGCTAAGGGGGGCCGGCAAACGAGTCGCCTCGTCATCCGAACCTCGATTTTCCGAGATACTATCGCGTCGGCCCAGCGCCGGTCGACATCCGGGGTGGCGGGGTACCCGCACCCATTGAAAGGCGGCGCGGCATCGTCAGCGGTCCGCGGCGACGGTCGACATTCGCCGCCGCGTCACGCTCCAGCAATTTCGTGCAGAAAGGAGCGAGAAAAACCGCGCAGCAAAAAAACAAGATGGGGAGATTGCCGTAAATGACGACGGCTGAGGTGCCGATGCCATTGAACATGAAGGACAACAGCGCCACGTAGATCGCCGCGCCGCCCTCGCTACGCGGACGGTTGAAAAGCCGGTCCAGCAAGGCGATGAACGCCCCCTGAAGCGCCATCACGCCGATGACGCCATACCAAGAAAAATTCGCGTACGCTTCCGCGATGAAGCCGATCCCGATCGAGGCGGTGCTGCCGTAGTCTTTCAGCTCGTAGGTAAAATCGAGCAAGTCGATCGCCTCGGAGATGATGGGTTTATTTTTCCAGATGACCCGGGGAATGGGCGTGTAGATAAAAGGCAGGTAGCTCTCGCCGAGGAAAAACGGGATGCTCGAGGGAGTATTGGTGCACACCCATGCAAAACGGCTGACCAGCGAAAAACGGGAAAGAGACTCGCGCCAGCCGGCTCCTTCACCGCTATCGGACCCGCCGGACTTGAAGAAATTTCTCGGGTCCAGCCCGGCGACCGACTCCCCCCATATCTTCATGCGCTGCGCGCTCGTCGCACCTTCTCCACCCCACCATACTCGATTTCGATACTGGTCCTTAACGCTGTTCAGCATCAGTACACCTATCATCGCGCCAATCGCCAGACTAATAGGAACCTCTCGCAGGCAGGCGGTGCGAACAATGAATACCGCGAGCAGCGGAACCAGTGCCGTTTCCAACATCCCGGTTTCAAGGCCGGCCATGCTCAAGTAAATGGTGAGCATCACGATGGCAGCTCGGAGGGTGAGTTTCTTGTCTTGAAATCGATAATAGAAAATGGCGGCGAGGATGGCCGCGACGAACATTTGGGAGCGCAGCAACAGCGCAAGCGCTCCGGGCGGCACGTAGCCAAGAGCACCCGCCGCCCGCACCGCCATCGCGACCAACAGCAACACTACAATCAGCGCTTGACGACTCTGGGGCCGAACCCGCAAATCGATCGCCACCGGCACCATCCTTTGCCAAAGGCGACGAAACAGGCTGAAGGCCGCCACCATCGCCATGATGCCCATCAGCGAAAGAAACAGCGCTTGATTGACGTACTTCCAGTCCAAGTCATAGACTTGGCTTTTAATCACGATAGCGTTGGGCTGAGTGACTGCGCCCAGCCCCATGTGCACACCCATCGACAGGGAAACCAGCTCGAAAATCGGCATAGTCGATTCGCCCCGCCGCAGCCAACTCATGATCGGGAGCACCGAGACACCCATCACTGCCCAAGCCAGGAAAAATGTGAGCACCGGCATCGAGCCAAAGCGCAATACCCAGCCGACAAGGCCGACCGCAAAAATCGAGATGCCAAACGCGGCCGGGCTGCCAAGTTTCGGAGTTAACTTCATTTAGTCGGTAGTCAGGTCGGCTGCGTTCAGCCTGCGGGGAACTTTCCGCCTTGGCTCATGCTGCTTATCTGCGATAGCGTCTTTAATAGCGTGAGCAAGCGGACTTTCATTGCCTCTGTCGGCCGCGGCAAAGGTCAGGAGTGTTTCCAGCCGATCGGCATAAGTATGTCGGCCGTGAGCAATCCGCCGATGGCAAGCCAACCGGAGGCGCTCGCGTAAGGACCGATCCTGAATCAACCGCCTGGTTTTCTCCACCATTTCACCATAATCGCGGAAATAAAGTACGCCCTCCCCTTCCGGCCCCAGGATCTCGCGGTGTTCCGCTGTATCTTCCACCACTTGGCAAACCCCGAGCGCCGGCAGTTCGAAGGTACGCATACAGTGCTCGTCGCGATTGGCGCGCCGCACGCAGCACAGCGATACTTTGCTGCTCCAAGCCGCCTCCCGCAGCGTTGGGATGTCGCACTGTCCCCGTGTGTGGCTCCGAGTCGGGGCATAGCGCTCCCAGTAGCTGCCGTAGAGCGCCAGCTTGAATCCCGCTTGCGCCACCGCGGCGATCATGGGAACGCGGTCCGCATCGGCCCCGCCCGCAAAGAAAACGTCTGCAGTCTCGGGACTCACATGGTTGGCCGGCCGGGGAAAGAAAAGGTCCGGGTCGTACCCAAACGGCAGCCGCAACACGTTTCGCGCCCCAGCTTGTCGCAAATCGGGGATGGCCGCCACGCGTGGGGTCGCCACCACATCATACAGCCCCAGACCGGCGGTAAACCACCGCGTTTTCGCCGGCTGGGCGGAGATATCGTCCGATAAAAAAACCGCCGACTTGTGGCCCGCCCGTCGGATTTTTTGCAGCGTTGCTTGATTGACCGGTGAAAAGCCGGTGGCAATCACCACGTCGGGACGAAATTTTTCGCACTGCCGCCAGACCGCGGCGGAAAACGCATCCTGATAAAGCGGCCGTCCCCGCAACACCCGGTGTGCAAACGAACGCAGCACCCGAAATCGGCTGTGCGCCGCCATCGGATCCGCCAAAGCTACTTCCCAACCTCGCGTCCGCGCACCCCGCTCGAACGAGCCGCCGATGTTGGAGCCTGCCCGACTGCCCACCACTAAAATTCTCCGGATACTTTCCATTTACATTCGTATCATGCCTAGCTTAGCTCGCTTGTCGCCAAGTCCCCTTTTTTCCGAATCGGTGCAGCCGCGTGGCCAGTTTTCGAAACAACGCTTGGGGGCAAAACAAGCCGGCTGCTGTCGCCAGCAGGTACGCACCCCGCGCCCGCCAGCGCAATGATGCCAAATCAGGCATGCCCTCCAACACGTAGCGCGGACGCATCCCCAGCGCGATGTTCAAAGCGTAGCGCCAGCCCAGCGAGCCCCGGTATTTCACCAGCCAGTATGGGTACGGAAACAGCAGCGTTTGACGCAGTATCCTCCAGGCGACCGCTCCCCTTGCCTCAACCGAAACCGCCGGTGCCACTGCATCCCAGCTCGTTGCCGCGTAGCGCCCCAGCGGCAGCCGCTTCGCTTTGGGCAACCACGGTACGGGATCGCGCTTGGTGTCGAAGCGATCCACCTGAGTGCCGGGGATTTGAATATTCTGCTCGATGTAAATATCGGAAAGGCCGAATAGTCTCCCGCCTGTGGCTACGATCCGGGTGGCGAGAGCCATTTGATACATCTCCGATCCGTCCCAGACCACGGAGCGGTGCTTAATCGCCGCCTCCCGGTCGATCAGCACCCCGCTGACGAAACTGTAGTTCCGGTAGGTGCGCAGCGCACCCTCCAACCCCGACTGCACGGAACCGTCTTCAAACACCCGGCGGTATTCGCTCCCGTCGATCAGATCCCGGTAGTTGGTAATCACCACTTCGGGAAAGCTCGCCGCTGTAAGACGCTGCTTTAGCTTCGCGAGCGTTTCACGATCAATCAAGCGGTCGTCATTGCCCATCAGCAGCGCATAACGCCCGCGCGCCAGATCCATGACTGAGCGGAGATTGGCGTCGTAGCGTAGGCTCTTTTCCTGCACGCGATAGCTGAACCGCAAGCCCAGCTTTCGCAAATAGTCCTGCATGTCATCCCACTGCCGCTCCGGCGAAACATCGTCCGAAATACACACCTCGAAGTCGGGGCAAGACTGCTCGGCGAGCCGGTCCATCTGCAGTTTGAGATGAGGATACCGGCTGTATTGGGGAATACAGATGGAGAAAAAGGGGGGCTCGTCAGTCAAAGCGGTGAAGAAACTCAAACGGCGACTCTCCATGAAGCGGCGTCGCGTTCCAGCAGGTTCAGGACCGGTGAGAACTGTGTTTCGTAGTTCCACTGCGACCGCACGAGTTCCCGCCCCCGGGTGCGGGCGGCTTGATGGCGGGCCGGATCGTCTTGCCACGCTGCAATCGCGGCGGCAATGCTCTCAGCGCGCTCCGGCGTACACGCTTGGGCCACGCCCGCCTCGACGTACAAGGACCGCCACTCCGGCAAATCGGATACGATCAGCGCGAGTCCAGAGGCGAGATAGTCGAAAGGCTTGTTGGAAGCTCCTGCCATCGCCCGCATGTTGAGATCGGCACTGCGGGTCGGCATGAAGGCCAGGCCGATCTGCGCGGTCGCACAGCATTCGAGCAAATCCGCCCGGCCCGCAAGCGCACCCAGATAGGAAACCGAATCCTCCAAACCCAGCCGTTTCGCCTCGGCCAGAAATTCTGCGACGAACCCGTGGTGGCCCGCGGTGGTATAGCCGGCGAAACGCAGGATCGGCCGGCTCTCCGCCAGCGCCATGGCCTGCAGTACGGTGAAGGGGAGCCGCAACGGGTTGAGCGAGCCGTGATAGAAGAGCGTCACGCGGTCTTCGTTTGCGATCACCCGCGCCTTCACCTCCTCGCGACGCGGGCAGTTCCAAACAATAAGCAACGGGCACGCGGGCCGAGCCTGCACCACATATATCTTCGCCCGTTCTTCGTTGGGAAATACAACTGCCTCCGCATCGCGGCCGATCCGGCGCCGCAGGGCGAGGATACAGCGCTGGAAAAAAGTCTCCGGGACCGGATCGGGTGAATCATGCTCGTGATAGATCACTTTCCGTCCGGGCAGCAGCATCGCCAGCCACGCCACGGGCAGTGAAAACGGATCGGAACAATAGATCCAACGGAGGTCTTTCTGCAGGATGTGGCCCAGGCACCAAATAATAAAAGCCAGATAGTGCAGCTTCTGCCGCCAGCCCGGCGACACATGGCGCCACCGTTTCACGGAAACTCCGGGATGATCGGGAAAGCACAGCCGGTCCAACGCTCCCTCCGCCCGACTGCCAAAGAAAAACACCCTCCAGCCTCGGCCCGCGAGGATGCTAGAACTGTGTTCCAAGGGGGGATAAGCCGCCGGATTGGCGTACACAATATAGGCGATCGCATTGAGCGTTAGATCCTCCTGCATGGTATCTGCGCGCCAAGAAATTTTTAACCGACCGACGCTGTCGCACGTGACAGTTTCGTCGAACCTTGAGCGAGTATTCGCCCGTAGAGCGCACTCATCTCGCTGGCCACCGCGCCCATCTGCCGGGGCGGCCGGATGCCGGACCGCAAGCGCCCGAGCCGGACCTTATCAGCCGCCAACTCCTGCAGCCGGGCAGCCCACGCCGTAAGGTTTTTCGCTTCGACCAAAATACCGTCCACGCCGTCGCGCACGATTTCTTGCAGACCGCCAAGGCGGGAACCGAGAACGGGCACCCCTGCCGCGAAAGCTTCCAATACTACCATCGGGCCGGACTCCAGCCACTGCGAGGGCACGGCCAGGAGCTCGTAGCTGGCCAGCGTGCGCACTACCCGGTCCGCACTCACTGGCGGGAGGAAACGGATCCGGGGATCGCCGTCCGCGATCTCCTGCAAGCGGGCGCGATAGGCCTCGCCTTCTCTCCCCTGAGCCACGCCAAAAATATCCAGCTGGAGCGCACACTCCGGCGCCGAACGTACCGCGCGCAGCAGGACGTCGACCCCTTTCGTGGGGTGCAGCCGGCCGAGGAAGGCGATTTTCAAAAATTTTCCATCGCGCGTCGTGGCGGAGGTCACATCCCCCGCCACAATTTCCGGCACATAACACAAACCTTGCCGGGAAACCGTGATCTTTGTTGTCGGCACATCGTTGATCCGCAGCACCTCCCCCACCCAGTCGCACACAGCCACCACGTGGTCCGCTTCACGCCAGAGCGCGCGGGTAGTCGCGTGCCGCAGGGCTGCCAGTTCGCGCGCTCGCCAAGCCGTGACCGCGCGGCCGCGCCACCCGAGCTTGCCCGGCAGGGCGCTGAGCGGAACGGGCAATGCGCCGACCACCTTTGCCGCGCCTTTCGGCAAGCCAAAACCCTG
>JBEHXD010000314.1:0-6584 GCA_048498875.1 Verrucomicrobiota bacterium | reverse complement strand
ACAGCGACTGAAACAAATGTCGTCGGCGGTGTTTCAAGTGGAAATGGGTTCGCTTTACCCCGCGCTGGTGCGGCTGGAGAAGCAGGGCTGGATCAAAGGGGAGTGGGGCGTCTCCGACGCAAATCGCAAGGCGCGCTATTATTCGGTGACCGCATCGGGCCGCAAACAGCTCGAGGAGGAGAAGACGCAGTGGGCACTCCTTTCGAGCACGATCAACGCGATGCTGAAGGCTACGTGAACGGAAGTAGCGAGCGTCGAGTCGCCGTTTCGACAAGCTCAAGGCCCTGAGCCTGCCGAAGGGGCGGGTGGCGAGTAGATTAAAACAACACTGAAAATCTCAACGTGAACTGGGTGACAAAAATTCTCTTTTATCTTCGATCGCTGTTCTCCCGGCGGAAAATGGATGCGCAGATGTCCGAGGAGATGCGGCTTCATCTCGAGATGGAGGCGGAGGCGAAAGTCGCCGCGGGTCTATCCCCGGACGAAGCGCGCGAGGCGGCTTTGCGGGAATTTGGCAATGTTGCGAGTATTCAGGAAAAGACGCGCCATGAGCGTGGATGGGTTTGGCTGGAGCAGTGGGTGAAAGACGTTCTGTTCACGGTGCGTTCGCTGGTCCGGGCGCGTGGTTTCAGTCTGACGGTGATTTCCATTCTTGTCGTTGGCATTACCGTGGCGGCGGTGGTGCTGAGCTACACGAACTGGATTCTGTTTGGGAAGCCGCCTTTTCCTGAACCGGAAAGGCTGGTCATGATCGGGACCAGGGAAAAGGGAGGAGAAATCTCGACCATGTGTATCGGTCCGCAGTTCCTGGCTTATCGGGACCAGACGGCCGTGTTCTCCGAATTTGCCGCGCTGGAGATGTCCGTAGGTAATATGCTGATTGATGATTCCCCGCGGGTGACGAGCATAGGCAATGTTTCGATCGATTTCTTTCATACGCTCGGACTGAAGCCGGTTCTCGGGCGAACTTTTTTGCCGGAGGACTTCGATCCGGGCGGAACTGAGGCGGTAGTGATTTCAAATAAATGCTGGAAGGATCAATTTGGGTCCAAGCCGGAGGTAATCGGGCGCCGGATCCGGATCAATCAGCAGGTCTGTACCATTGTCGGCGTGGTGCCGGTGCTTAATAATTACCCGGCCAGCGAAATCTATCGACCGTTGGTAGTGAAAGCGGATCCCGTGGACGCTTACCGCTCATGGCTGATGGTAGCGGCGCGTTTAAAGCCGGGTGTGACCTCGACGGAGGCGACCGCGGCGCTTTCCTCGGTGAAAATCGAAGGATTGCCCGGTTGGGCCGAGGCTTCTTTTAAGGAAAAGCAGGTGCTGCTTCGCGGGATGTTTTCACTTTTCGATCCCACTCCCTACTGGTTGTTGTTTGCCGCCGGCGCCCTGTTGTACGTCAGCGCCTGTCTGAACGCGATGAATCTGATGCTGGCCCGCCTTATCACCCGGCAGCGGGAGTTAAGCGTTCGCCTGTCCCTCGGTGGCAGTCGCTGGCAAACGGGGCGGCTATTTTTGCTGGAGGGGCTGCTGTTGGCGCTGGCTGCGAGTGTGGTGGCGGCGGTGTTGTCGCGGTGGTCGTACCCTATTCTTTCGAAGCTTTTTTCCGGAGATACGGCCATCGATTGGAGCCCGGTCGAAGGATGGTGGGAGAGTTTTCGTGTTGCGTGGTGGTCGGGGCCACTGGGTTGGCTGAGTGTTCTGGCCGGGATCGCCATGACCATTCTACCTCTCTGGCGCGTGTTGAAATCCCAGGATGGTATCTCGCTGAAGGATTGCAGTCCCAGCCATGGTGAAACCCGGAAAGTCGGGCGTTTACGGGATGGACTCGCGGTTTTGCAGGCGGCCTTTGCGGTGATTCTGCTGGTCGGTACCGGGCTGATGATTCGCTCGTTTGATCGGATTCATCATCTGGACTACGGGTTTTCCCCGGTGGGGAAGGTCAAGGTGGAGTTTCGATTTCCCGATGATTTCCAAGCGACCCCCGAAACGAAACTGGCTTTGTTCGAACGGCTGTGCGCGCAACTGAAACAGCTGCCGGGCGTCAAAGGAGCGACCTACGGCGTGGACGCATTGTTCGGTGGAGAGTGGCACGGGGAAAAGATCAAACTTCCTGATGGGACGGAGCGAGACGTGTCAGGTCAGCAAGTGGCGGCTAATTTCGCGGAAGTGGCGGGGTTGACGTTGGTGAAGGGACGTTGGTTTTCAGCACAGACTTCGAATGCCAGGGATGGCATCACCGAAGCGGTCATCAACGAAACCATGGCGCGCCAGTTTTTCGGTGATCGCAATCCGCTCGGCGAACTTATTCCGGATCGCCGTCAGGTCATCGTGGGCGTGGTTCGCGATTTGCGCGGTGAATTGCGAGTGCCGGCGGGGCTTCACTATTACTACCCGGCGTGGACCAATGCCGGATTCCTCACCAATATCACCCTGAAGATGGATACAGAGCCGTCGATGGAATTTGCCGGATTGGTGCAACGCGCCGTTTACGCGGTTGAACCCCGGTTGATTGTCCCGAGTGTATCGTCCGTCAACCAGTCGCTGGCGATGAGAATGTGGGCCGAGAATCTTGCCTACTCGATGTTAAAGGGGGTTACGCCCATCGCCTGTGTACTGGCATTGGCCGGCCTGTTTTCCGTGCTGGCGTATAATGTGGAAACCCGGCGGAAAGAGTTTGGCGTGCGTCTTGCCTTGGGCGCATCGCCGATGAATCTGCACCGGCTGGTATTGAAGCGGGGAGTGGCCACGGCGGCGTTGGGAGTGGTGGCGGGGTCGCTCTGTTCGCTCGGCCTGACGCGATTTATCCAGAGTCTGCTGTTCGAGACCGCGCCGTATGATGTGCCGGTGTATGTCGCGGTTGCCTTGACGCTTTTGCCGGCGGCGGCGGTGGCGTGCTGGCTGCCGGCGCGACGGGCGGCCAAAGTTGATCCGGTGATTTCTCTCCGGGCGGAATAATCCGGTGAATCTATTTTTGATCGGAGCCCGGGTTGGATGGTGAGGCAAACAATCCGGCCTGTTTAATTTGGCCACAAAAAGCACAGAAGGCACAAGAAGGGCATTTTCTGTTTTGCGCCTTCTGTGCTTTTTGTGGCTGTGGTTTATTTTGCTCTGCTTGTTTTTGCTTCATGGCTTTCTTTACGTCGGGCCTCTCGCTCCGCCGAAATGATTCAATTCCCGGTCGAAGAAATGAGGCTTGATGTGAGCATCGTGCCGCGCAGCTTCATGCCGCATTGCACCGACCATTTAATTTACTCTTATGAGCGAAGAACTTCTCAAGGCTATCCATCAGGAACTTGTCAGCATTCGTAAACTGCTGGCTGAAGGGAAATCAGCTCCCGCTTCACGCAGCGCCCCCAGTCGCGCCACCACGTCCACGTCATCGTCGTCCTCTTTTTCCCGTAGCGGAGATGAAGAAATTCCGCAGCCGACGGAAATCGTGGCGAATGCCGGCGATGTTCAGGTGCATTTTGGCAAGAACAACGGTGTGGCACTCTCGAAACTGGGCGAACGCTCGCTCTCATGGTACGCGCAGGAACAGGCCCCTCGTTTGGACAGTAGTGGGAACCCTTATCCGCCACGTCCGCAGGAGATCACCTTGCGCAATGCCGCCCGGACGCTGTGGCATCAGAATCGCGGCACGCTGGGTAACGTGGTCGCAACGAAACCGGCTCCGGGGGAATTTGCGGAATCATCCTCGCATCCATCGGACGAGGAAGCGCTGCCGTTCTGAGTCCTCTCCGGTTTATTCCCCGCGACAGGCTTCGACTCGACCGTTTCGCCGGGCTGCACGCTGTTTGGCTTTCATCCCTGGGGTGGTGTGCTGAGCTGCGGTGCGATTCGATCGCGGAAGAGCCAGCGGGCGAGGGCGGGCATGAGCAGCATGGCGCCGAGCATGTTGAAGAGAAACATGAATGCGAGCAGCACGCCCATGTCGGCCTGGAACTTCAGCGCGGAAAACGCCCACGTGCCCACGCCGACGGCGAGCGCAAACCCGGTGAACACCACCGAAGTACCCATCGTCGCGAAGGCCTTGTAAAGGGCGAGTTCGAGGGGCTTTCCCTCCCGGATTTTTTCCAGCACGGCCGAACAAAGATAAATGCCGTAGTCGACGCCGATGCCCACGCCGAGCGCGACGACGGGCAGGGTGGAGGTTTTCAACCCGATTTGCAGATGCACCATGAGCGCGTAGGCGAGGTCGGAAACAATCACCAGTGGCAGCACCACACACAGCGTCGCGCGCCACGAGCGGAAGGAGATCAGGCAGAGGGCGATGACGGCTGCATACAACCAGGCGACCATCGGAAACTGGGCGGCTTCGACCACTTCATTGGTGGCGGCCATCACACCGATATTGCCGGTGGCCAGTTGGAATTTCACCTTGTCGGTCCCGTTTCGCTCGCGGAAATCCTTCACGGCGGAAACGACACGCTTGATCGTCTCGGCCTTGTGATCCTTGAGATAAATCATCACCGGAATCACGCTGCCGTCGTTGTTCAATAGTCCCGATGAGGTTTCGACGGGCGAGACCGATTGCGCGAGCATCTCCTTGTTGCGGGGAATCACGCGCCATTTGGGACTGCCTTCGTTCCAACCGGAGGTCATGGTTTTGGCCACGTCGGTCAGGGCCATCGTGGATTGCACGCCGGGGATGTTGCGCATGTGCCAGCTGAAGCGATCGATCAACGCCATGACTTCGGGATCGATCACGCCATTCGGCACCGTTTCGACGATGACGTTGAGCACGTCCACGCCGATGCTGAAGTGGGTGGTGATGGCGGCGGTGTCCTGGTTGTAGCGGGAATTCTGCCTTAATTCCGGCACTCCCGTGAGCATGTCACCAATCTTCACCTGCTTGGCCTGATGAAAAGCCCAGGCCCATCCGCCCAGCGCGAGAGCAATGATCACCAACGATGATTTGCCCAGCGCGATTCTCGTCAGTCCGCGCCACAGTGGCACCAGGGCAAACCGGCGGATGTTCACCCGTTTGCGGAAATCGGGCTTCATGTGCGTGTAGGAAAGCAGCACCGGAAGCAAAAACCGATCGGTCAAAATGATCAGGGTTACGCCGAGACTCGCGGTGACGGCCAGCTCCTGAATGATCGGCACTTTCACGAGGTAAATCGTCAGGAACCCCACGGTGTCGGTCAGAATCGCCACAGTCCCCGGAATAAAGAGATTGCTGAACGAAGCCCGGGCGGCAAAGCCCTCGTCGCGACCGAAATAATATTCCGCGCGGAACGAGCGCAGCATCTGGGTCGCGTGACTCAGCGCGATGGCAAACACCAGAAACGGGACGAGAATCGAGAGCGGATCGATACCGAATCCGAAAAGATAGAGCAGTCCCAACTGCCAGATGACGGCACAGGTTGAGGTGACCAGTGGCAGCACGGTGAGCACCAGCGATTGCGAAAAATAATAGAGCAGCAGGGCGGAGATCGCGATGGCGACACCGAAGAAAATCAAGACCCCGCGGGCGCCGTGAGTGATGTCACCGATGACTTTTGCGAATCCGATGATGTGAATATCGACGGTGTCGGATTGAAATTTTTCGCGAATATGGGTCTCGAGCGCGTCGGCCACATCGGCGTAGACGATTTTTTTGCCGGTCTGGGGATCGATTTCCAACAACTGGGCAATGATGATCGCTCCGGTGAAATCGTTGGCGACCAGCATGCCGACACGACCCGATTTGATGATGTTCTGTCGCACGCGTTCGAGCCCCCGGGCGTTGGCCACGAAATCCGCGGGGATGACGTTTCCGCCCTGTAATCCATCTTCGACGACCTCGATATAGCGGACGTTGGGCGTGAAAATCGAAGTGACCTGGGCGCGATCGACGCCGGGCAGATAAAAGGTTTCGTCGGTGACCGTCTTCAGGGTTTTGAAAAACTCCGGGGTGAAGATGTCGCCCTTTTTAGCCATCAACGCGATCACGACACGGTTTGCGCCGCCGAACTGGTCCTGGTATTGTTTGAAGTGGCGGATGTAGTCGTGATCGGTCGGAAGCTGCTTGTTGAAGCTGGCGTCGACATGCGTTTTTGCCGCGAAAAATCCGAGCACGAGCGTCACCGCAGCAAACAGAGCCACGGTGAGGTGACGGTGACGGAAAATCAGTTGTTCAACGTGCTTGAGCATGAAAGGTCACGGGAGTTTCACGCGAACTGCCCCCGCTTCGCCCACCGTGATCAACGCGCCATCCCGGCCTTCGAGCATGGCGGAAACGCCGGTGCCAAACCCGGCGGGCTTCCCCAATTCAAAAGAATGGGCGGCGTCGTGACTCACGAAAAAATTTCCTCCCTGGCCGGCAAGCACGATGATTCCGCTTTTGAGGTGGAGATCGCACAAGATAAGAACCTTGGCCTCGCTATTTTCCGGTTCCCAATGCGCCCCTTTGTCGTCGGAGCGAAAAATATGCCCGCGCAGCCCGTAGACGACGAGATCGTCGGCGCTCAAGGCCACGGCGCCAAACAGGGAGCCGTCATAAGGAACCTCCGATTTCCGCCATTTCTTTCCCCGGTCGGTTGAAACCAGCAGCGTGCCGCTCTCAGCGGCGAGAAGCCCGGGCGCTGCTCGTGGGCACC
>JBEHXD010000313.1:0-6607 GCA_048498875.1 Verrucomicrobiota bacterium | reverse complement strand
CTCCCCCTCCCCGCCCTCCTCTCCCTCAACTGCAGCCTCCTCATCCGCCCGTCAAAGCCCCGGCAGGGGCTCAAGAATTTAGCCCACGGCTTCCACGCTCACAGTTGGGAACGTTTCCGAACCTCGCGGAAAAACGTCGAACACCAATGGACTCAAAGACTTACAAACCAACAGTCCTTGCGGGATACTTGGGACTCTTCCGGGAGAGTTGGCATCTAAAGTAGTCGAATTTCAGTCGAAATTACTCCGCACCTGTGGTTCCGCGCCGGAGCCGGAAGACGTTCTCATTCGCTGTCCGCGTCGGAAGCATCGGTCTTCCGAAGACCGTGGCCTGCCACCGGATTCTGAGCTCGAAAAGCTTGCTGGTCATTACCTCGATCTCCAGCGTAAGCTCTGGCCCGACCTCGTCGCCGCGGGATTGCTGCCCAAGGCGTCGAAAAAGGTCAGCGGTGAGATGGTCGAGACCTTCAAAGATCGTCATCGCAGCGGCCGCGTCCACGTCCCTGCTCTTGCCGCTTACCACCGGTACGTCAAAAACTTCGGGGGCTCCTACAAGCGTTTCAGCTGCGACAACTCTGACCCCAAGTCGATCTTGGACCAGCTTTTCAAGATCCTCCACAAGGCTCGCGAACAGCAGTGCTTCGTCCCTTGGGAATATGTTTTCTGCGACTACTCGGTGACCGGCATGGACGCCAGCCGTCGGGGCTACACGCTCTGCAAAACGATCCTCGGCAACCCCAATCATGTACTGAACGTGCTGTACATCGATGACTTCACCCGTGCCTCTCGTGAGACGCTGGAATGGTGGCGCCTGGCTTACCTTTGCCAAAATCTAAAAAAAGGCATGTTCGGCGCCTCCGACGGCTTCACGCTTAGTGACGGCGAATGGGACATGAAGATCACGATCTATGGTTTGATCTCTCGGCTGTTTATCAAGCAACTCCGGCAAAAAGTGCGTCGTGGCATGGCGGGAACCGCTCGCAACCTCGGCACTCTTGGAGTTCCGCCCCTGGGTTTTACACGCAAAGTCGTTCGGAATAATGATGGCGAAGTCGTCCGCGATGTCGAAGGAATTCCCAAGACGACCTTTACCCCCGACCCCGGTACGCTGGCGATCGTTTATCTGATTTACCATCTTTACGTCAACGAAGGTTGGACACCCTATCGCATCATCAACGAATTCAACACGCATCGCGTCAACAACTGGGATGGCTGGACCGAAGGTGGCGTTCGGAAGATCTTGCGGAACCCTGCCTACATCGGCGTGTTCATTTGGAACCGCACGCGCCGTGAGTATGACATGGACCTGGAGCGCTTCGTCGTCAAGCTTAACCCCCGCACCGACTGGACCATCGTGTACGAGCCCAAGCTGGCGGTGATGGACATCAACTTGTGGAAGGCGGCGCGGCGGAAGATTGGTCCGCAGCCATACCCGCTGGCCGAGCGCGGGGCCGGCGTCGGGCGGCCGCCCACGGCAGCCAAGCGTACGGCGTCCTGGCTCTTTAGCGATACCATGTTCTGCAAGTATTGCGGGAAAGCCATCCGTCTTTACCGTTCGACGGAAAAATACAGCGATCTTTACTGCGTCAACGGCCCTTACCACAAGCATGGGTGCCAGCTTGCAACCTCCAAGGCCACCCGCGTCGTGGAAGGCGGAATTCTCAACTTTTTGCGCGATGCACTGTTGACCGAAGATCGTCTTGCGGACCTTGTCCGCAAAGCCAATACCTATCTGAAGGAGGAAGTGTCACGGCCCAAGACGGACTTGACGGCCACGAAGGTGGAGGTCGCCCGTCTGGAGAAGGCCATCGGTCGGCTGGTGAGCATGATCGAGCGCTCCGGCGACGACGCCGCTTGTGAAGCCTACCACGCCCGTCTACAGGACCTTCAACCGCAGCTGGATAAAGCCCGCAAAACCCTTCGTGAAGGTCGCGCCAAGAACGAAAAGCCGCCGGCGCCGCTGAAGCTGGACCGGGTTAAGTCGTACGTGTCGGACCTCAGGTCCGTCTTGACGCTCAACACACCCAAGTCCGCCGAGTTGCTGCGCCAGCTCACCGGTCGGATCCTGGTCCGGCAGGAGGATATCCCGGGGCGCCGCAACGGGGCCAAGTGGATCGCTGAATTCAGCCCGGATTTGCTGAGTTTTCTCGCCGATTTTGGGCGTGAACAGCATTATCCAGATTCCATTCCTCTGGAGTTCCTGAACGCTCGAAACTGGATAAAGGCCGAAACGGTCGAAGTGACGCTCGAACACATGCCAAAGTACGAGATTTTGGCTTCAGATGCTCAATTTTTGGAGCTTGCTCGGAAGAAGCTCGACGCCCGGAAAATCCACTTTCAAACGGGATGGGCCCATGCTCTGGTTTTACACGCCCTGAGATTCTGGAAAGACGGGACTCGGCCTCCGTTTGTGCCCCAAGCACCCAAACGCCCCCGTTCGCGGCGGGATATGATACCCCATTACGTCCGGCACGCTCTTGAGGTTGGGCGGTTGAAGGACATCGAAAAGCGCTCTGTCAACGAAATCGCCAAACGCCTGTCGATTTCGCCAAATACGGTTGCAGATGCGTATGCCGAATACAGCAGGAATAACAAAGCCGTCTAAATCTTTGAGGATTCGAGCTAAGGGGGCACGGTACTGGATCGTAGCAGTGAGCACCAGCCGTTGCCCCCGAAGCCCTGGGGGCCCTCCAGCAGCGAAGCACTCATTTCATGACGCCCGCCGGTCCTTGCTGGTCAATATTTTCGACCTCGACCGCCTCGTCTTTTCGGGGGCCGAGAAGCCGTGAAACAGGGAGGTAGAGCCTGCTGTAAAAGGGTCGAGAGTTCTCAGCAAATATCTGAAATCGAAACCACACCCCACCAGCCGGATCGTAGCCGTCGCCCAAGTTCCACTTAAACCAAGCAAGACTGGAAAGCACTCCCGGGTGTAGCACGCGGTCGTGCCGGAACGCATGGCAGCCCGGTGCAACGTGCTCATCGAACCGAGTCCAATCAGACGACCCGTAGCATGACGCCTTTGCACCGCCGGGTAGCGAGCAGAAAACACGGACATGCAGATCCTTCGCGCTGGCCGTTCCCCGGTTTTCTACCGTGAGCTGAAAGCGATGCCAAAAATCGTTCCCGCCTCCCTCAGTGGTCGACGTAACGACAATGACCGGACGCGGCGCGATCAGCGGGAAAAACAGCTGCCGCAGGAAGGTTGTCGGCATCAGTACGAAGTCATCGCCGACACGCATGTAATAGGGCGAGTTTTTGACGTGCAGCGCCCGGTGAGGCCGAATCGGACTCTCAGGAACGTAGCAGACCAGGTAGCCCCCGCCAGCGGGATCCTTGATCGCCTCAATCACTACCCCTGCCACCGGCGGATCGGTGGCCTCGTGATGGAGCTGCAGCAACCGCGATTTGAGCGCGTCCGGGCTGGGAACGGGGCGGAGGCCACCAGCAGCGTCAACCAAGCGGCGGGTATCCGTTGCTGAAGGGGAGGCCCGGCAATCGATGCCCCAAATAAGCACGCCGCCGGCGGTGTTGGCGAACCCCGAAAGTGCTGTGCTCCACGTCTCTTTAACAACGGTGTCGGCCAAGTCTGTCGTCGCCCCAGCTTGCCCAGCACTCCCGGATTTGAACTCCCGCCATTCCTCCTCGAACGCCGGGTCTTTGGAATTCACCAGATCCTTGATCGCCTGCAACGGGTCTGCTGCACCCATCAAGTTGTCGAAAAACGCTCGTCCGCTGCTCGTCATCGATACCTGCCATCCATGTTTTTCAGATTGCAACGTCGGGAGCCTGCTACGCCCGCCCGGCTTAGGGCCCTGCCACACGCGGCCCCTTGCCGGTGGGGATCACGTTGCGGTCGCGCAACCAATTGAGGGCCCAGCGCCAGTCTTTCTCAGCGACGTCGCGCTTGCTGATGTGCCAGTGGGTGTAGATGTCCTTGATGATCTCGTCGTCGGTTGGTTCTGCGACGCCGTCCTTGATGAAGTCGTTCCAGCTTCCGTAGGCGGTGGCGACCCACTCGACATTCCGGCTCGATAGCGGACGCAACTTCGCGATGAGGTTCTCAACCGATGCGAGCTTTTCACCCAGGACGCGACCGGCATCGGCGACGAAGGAATCGAACGCGTCGCCGCGTGTGTAGCCCACGCGCTGCCCTTGATCGGACGGTTCGTTCAAAAAGATGTCGGCTTCTGCAGCCCACTCCATGATCGCGTCATGCTGCTTCAGGTCTGCGGGGCCGTGTGCCATTCTTCGCGGATTGCGTCCCATGGGCACGTCGCAGAAGGATTCGACTAGGTGCAGGGTCTTTTCAATGAACGTTTTGCCATGGCCCTTCCCAATTCTCGGCATAACAAGTGCCGCGACGGTGGTACCGTACCGAAGATAATGTTCGGACCGAGAAGGAATGCCGAAAAGGTCAGCTGTTGCGGCCTTCCTCTTCATGATCACGGGCGACGCCGTATCGGCCGGTTCCGACCACTTGTTCGCGTTAACGGTCGCTTCTCGTACCGCCGGTTGCGTCAACTCCGCGACGACGGCTCTCATCAACCGCCCTGCCAAGGTTTTCGATTCGGTGAGCTGCGCCTCGAGTTGATCGACCAGCGCCATCAATTGGCCGACCTTCGAGACGATCCGACGCTGCTCGGCGAGTGAAGGGAGAGGAATCGCAAATCTGCGGATGTCTTTGAGATTCACATGCGGATGCGCCGCGCCGATTGCTGCAGCCTCAGCCTGACCTCGAACGATGGGGCTATTCAAAACCAGGCGAAGATAGATGACATCAACATCGGAGGAGGGCCTAGCTGACATCATGCCTTGGGAGAGACACACTGCTGGTGCATCTGGCAAGATGACAGCCCAACCAAAACTAAGTTCGCGGCTGTACACAATGTCGCCAGGCATCGGTTGACGTCGTTCTGTTTGCTTTTCAAATTCGACATCCCCGACCCGAAGAGCTTTGTCGATCCGCAGTTTTCCACCAACCACGTCACGAGGTCTCAAAGCTGGGTATTTACCATCGACCGAATAGGTAGGCGTCCGGTGTGGTGAATCGACGATCGTTGGACACGCAACCTCCAGCGGCAACCACGCGAAGGGAGGAGGAAGAAGCGGCAACGTCTGATCTGAAATAGGCGCCGGCACATGATACTGCCGTCCTTCTCGCTGATTCAGACGGCGGTGCTCGATAAGCATGCGGGTCCAGCGGATATCCGCCGCTTCAGGTTCTTTAGGATAAACCACTATGCGCCCGAGGAACGCTTGCCTGAGGATCGCCTTCCGGAGATCGTCCGGATCGATCATGTAAGCCGCGTGAAAGATGTATTCGAGGCTGGCGGGTGTGGGGACTTCGGCAAATCGGGCGAGGGCGGCGCGAGCGAGGACGGCGTGCTTCGCGTCCCGCTCCTTCTGCTGCGACTCCAGTCGATCACACAACGCCATCAACTCATTCACCTTCGCCACGATCCGCTTCTGCTCTGCGAGAGGTGGGAGACCGAACGGCGTCAGGCAGAAATAATCGGCTGAAACCCGCTGTTGGCCAGCAGTGCCCGTGAAGGTTGACACCCCACCTTCAACGAACTTCGGAGACTTGAAAATGAGAAGCGCGAATCGTGGATCGATAACGCCGGCATGCGGCCGCAAGACGTGTAATTCTGTCGTTCCGGCCCCGACGCCGCCGGGTAACCCGTCCATGACGACAGCTTTGCCATTCTGGAAGCAAGGGGTGATCTTTGCCACGGCAACGTCGCCGTCCGCAAAATGCGTATAACCCTTTTTGATCTCTCCCCAAGGACGGCGATCGAAGCCGGCCGCTTCACCATAGCGACTTGGGACGAGTGTCATCGGCACGAATGCCACGATCTTGTCGTCGCCAACTCTTACACGCGGACTCGTGTTACCAACAAGGTCGTTGCACGTCCACGACCAACCGGCTGGGAGCGCGAGCGCATCCAAGTTGTAGCGGACATACCATTCATCGAAGAAATCGCGAGCCCTGCTGTCCTTGTTCTCATCATCTGCCATCTTGATCGCTTTTTCGATCAAGGTGTTGGCGGCTTCATCCGTGGGGTTTTGGCGAAGCAGCTTCCCGTCGACTGCGAGTTGGAAAATCAACTTCCGCATCGTGCTGATCGCGCCCGGGCTGTCGGCTAGCAGTTCAAAGCTTTTGAAGAACGTCTCGACTGTCATCTACTTCGCTCCAGCGGTGGCCACTAGAGCTCGCTGCAGTTCGGCCTTTAGATGGCCACGTGTCGCGGCAATCTGCGAAAGCAACTTTTCGTATTCCGGCAGCAGATGGTCGACGTTGCCAGGTGCCGTGTCCGGATTGTGTGGATTTTTGATGTCGAGGTTGTAGCCGTTGGCCTTAATTTGCTCGACCGGGACGCGCCAAGCCAGCTCATTTTCCACGCGGGCGGCGAAGGCGTCGGATTCAGCGCCCCACCAATCTCGCTCGGACTGAAACTCGCTGATCGTGATCGGCTTAGAGTTCCTAACAAAATGAGCCAAACGTCCTAGGATGTAGCCAGACCAGGAGGTCTGGCTATGGCAAAGCCGATGCTCAGTGACGAGCTATGGACGATCATTGAACCGTTGCTTCCTCCGCCCAAGGTGC
>JBEHXD010000312.1:0-6612 GCA_048498875.1 Verrucomicrobiota bacterium | reverse complement strand
GAAATTGGCCGCCACCTGGGTTGCGCGTACCGCCAGTGCCGGGGCCGCCCAAAAATGGGCGATCGCAGTCGTGAACAGGATCGCCACCCAAAACGCCGGAAACAGCCGCACCGCCCGCGACACGGCGAACTCGCTCGCGCTGCGATTCATGGCGGAAAAGAAGATCACGTAGCCGCTGATCATGAAAAAGAACTCGACTCCGAGGTATCCATATTTCGCGAAGGCGATTATCTCCGGGATGTGATGGAGGGAGGTGATCTTGTGGTTGGCGATTCCGTTGAAGAAATAATGAAACATCACCACGCCGCACGCGGCCACGAACCTCCCGCAGTCGAGTAATTCAAGTCGTTTCATTTTCGCTCAATGAATCGGAAGGTGGGGCGGATTATCCCTAATCCGCCGTCAGGATCACCGCTGCAATCATGGCATTCGACAGCAACATCACAGGCGAAATTGATTAAAAACAGTTCCATGGCTTCCGCAGAAGCGTACTTGTCCCCCCGCTTGTTCGCCATCAGGCAAACACTGATCAAATCCCCGGGAATCAGGGACAGCCACCGCGCGAAAACGGCGCAACTACGCTTTTTCGTTCACCCACAAGGCCACGGCCATCAGGGCCAGGCTCACCAGCAACCTGGGGATGTCCGTCGATTCACCGAAGAAGAGCAGGGAGCACGCGATCATCAGCGGTATTTTAAGATTGTTCATGACCGCGAGCGTGCCGGCGCTGACTTGCGTGGCACCGCGATTCCAAAGGAAAAATCCGATCCCGGACGCGATCACGCCAAGGTAAAGCAAGGTCAGACGTTGCTGAAAGGTGATCGCCGACGGCATCGCGCCTTTGGCGAGCATTACGGCGAGAGCGACGACAAACCCACCGGCATAAAGCAACGCAAAGCCCCGGGTGTCATCCGGCGTTTCCGGCCAGGTTCGGGCGTGCCGGTAAAAAATCTGACCGGCGGCGAAAGCGGCATTCGAGACCTGCACGAGAAAGAATCCCTTGATGAGCGATTCGCTGGGAGCGGCGGAATGCCACACCACCACGGCGGAACCCAGCACGGCAATGGTGGCCGCGAGCAGCGAACGCGGGCGCAACTTCTGGTCAACGGCGTCGGCAAAAAGGGTCACCAAAATGGGCGTCGTAATCGTGAACAAGGCGACGGCATACGCCGGCAGATAATGGAAGCTCTCGTTGTAAGCCAGGTACATGACGCCGAACTGCACCGCGCCGATTCCGCTCAGGGTGAGCGCAATTTTCAGTGAAATCCGACGCAGGCGCAGAAACGGCAGAAAAACCAGCAGCGCCAATCCCAGGCGCACCGCGGAAACAAAAGCGCTGTCGAGCCCGGTCAGCTTGCCTTTGATCAATCCGGGCGAAAATGCCCACAACAGGGAAACGACGATCAGATAAATCATGAAGAAGCCGGGGAAGTCGGAAGATTACACCCGGAAAATTGCCCCGAGTTTTTTGCCGAGCAGGATGCTCATGCCCACAATGGTAATGCCAAGAAAGGCCATGGCCCAGACGCCCAGCGCGGATGCAATGTACTTGCCGTCGCCGAGAAGCTGAAAGAGTTCATAGATGGCTTTGGTAATGGGATAGTAGGCTTGTTTCTGGGCGAGGACGAGAGAGTCCGAGACTTCCAGCATCGCAAAGGCAAAAGCCAGCAGGCCGCCGGCAATCAGGTTGGCCATGATCAGGGGCAGGGTGACTTTGTAGATCGCCTTGAGCGGCGGACAGCCGAGGTTTTGTGCCGCCTCCTCCAGGGTTTCGCTGGTTTGTTGGAACCCGGCGGCGGCTGATCTCACGACGTAAGGGAGGCGCCTGATCGAATAGGCAATGATCAGCAACAATGTGGGATCTCTCGTCGGATTTAAAAATGAGAAGATTTTTCCGTCCTGGCTCATGGCGATATAACCAAAGGCCAGCACGAGGCCGGGCACGGCGAGCGGCATCATTGCAAGGAAATCCAGCACCTGCCGTCCGGCCAATTTCGAGCGGACGATCACGTAGGCCAGCACGATGCCAAGGGCCAGATCGATGAGAGTGGCAATGCTTGCGTACTTCAGGCTGTTCGCAATTGCGGGCACCGTCAGATCGTGGCCCAGCGCGATCTCGAAGTTATGGAGGTTGAAATTCCGCGGCAGGAGGGTCGCATACCAATCGCTGGAAGACGCCACCAGGATCACGCCGAGGTGCGGCAGCACGGCGATGAAAGTGATCGCTCCAAAAAACAAAGTGCACAACCAGGCCTGGAGCCGTGGCAGATGCCTCGCTCCTCCTGACGAGGTCGCCTTTGCCATCATCGCATACGCATCGCGGCCAAACAATCCCTTGCCCAGGGCATAAAATATCACCGAGCTGGCGAGCATGACTGCGACCAGCGCATAGGGTGAGGGATTTCCGCCGATGTCTTTCAACCCATAAAAAATCTGAACCGACGTGACTTTGGCGTAATCAAAAATCAATGCCACGCCCAGATCGGTGAACGCCCAGATGAACACGATCGTGCCGCCGGCAAAGAGCCCCGATTTGATCAAGGGCAGGGTGATTTTGAAAAAGCGCCGGAATCCCACGCAGCCGAGATTTTCGGCGGCCTCTTCCATGGCGGGATCGACATTGGCCAGCGCCGCCACGGCGTTGAGATAAATGATGGGGTAAAGGCTGAACGCGTTGACGAGCGCGATGCCCAGAAACTGGTTGGCGCCGAGCCAGTCGAACGTCCAGCCATGCGGACGAAGCCCCAGATCGATCAGGAGTGCGTTTAACGCGCCGTATTGTCCGAGAATCTGTTTGATCCCAATGGCGCCGACAAACGGCGGCAGGATCATCGGTACGAGGATAATGGATCCCAAAAAACTTTTTCCCGGAAAGCGAAAACGATCGGTGATAAACGCGAGCGGCAGGGCGATCAGCAGCCCAAAGAGCGTGGTGGTCAGGGCGAGCAAAAGCGAATTCGCCAGTGCGCCGAGATAGAGCCGGTCGGAAAGCAGGGAAGTCAGGTACGCAAAGGTCAGCTTGCCGTCGGCGTCGATGAATCCCCCCTTTAAAATCTGCAGCACAGGCCAGAGAAAAAACGCGCAGAAAAACACAATCGTGACGGCGAAAACGGAGCGCGCGAAATTTTTCGACATGCAAGCTACTGCATGCACGCCGGCGGATTTCCTGACAAGGGCGAAGGGTATTTTCGTGCAATATTAGTCTTGCCTAAAACTGTTCGTTTAATGGAATACCGGCGTGAGTTCCAATCCACCGCATGACGCTGCCATCACTCCCATTCCCGGGGAAACCGGCTGGCGGCGTACAAGCGAATCCACCAGCCTGCCGGAGTCCCACCGCACGGTCGCCGTGCCCACGAGTGCCGGGTTTTGGCGCAAGCTGCTGGCGTTCTCCGGCCCCGGTTTCATGGTCGCGGTGGGTTACATGGATCCCGGCAACTGGGCGACCGATCTCGCCGGTGGCGCGCAGTTTGGTTACACGCTACTTTCAGTCATTCTGATTTCGAATTTGATGGCGATCTTGCTGCAGCACTTGTGTGTGAAGCTTGGCATCGCGACCGGGCGCGATCTGGCGCAGGCCTGCCGGGATCATTACCCGCGGCCAGTGGTTTGGTTTTTATGGATTCTGTGTGAACTCGCAATCGCGGCGTGTGATTTGGCGGAGGTCATCGGCTCGGCCATCGCGCTCCAGCTGCTGTTCGGTATTCCGCTGGTGTGGGGTTGCGTGATCACCGCGGTCGATGTGATGGTGGTACTTCTGCTGCAGAACAAAGGGTTTCGCCGGCTCGAGGCGGTGGTCGTCACGCTGATGCTCACCATTGGCACGTGCTTTGCGGTCGAATTGGTTTTGGCGAAACCTGACCTGGGCGGCATCCTCACGGGATTCATCCCCACCGTCGAAATTCTGAAGAATCCGTCCATGTTGTATGTGGCCATCGGCATTCTTGGCGCGACTGTGATGCCACATAATCTGTACCTGCATTCCTCCATCGTGCAGACGCGCAAGTACGAGCAAACGGCGGGTGGCAAGCGGGAGGCGATAAAGTTTGCGACGATTGATTCCACCTTCGCCTTGATGTTCGCGCTCTTCATCAATGGAGCGATTCTCGTCCTTGCCGCCGCGGCGTTCCATGGCACCGGCCACTCTGATGTGGGGGAAATCCAGACGGCCTATCATTTGCTTGATGGCGTGCTGGGCGTGACTTTTGCCGGAATTTTATTCGCCGTCGCGCTGCTGGCCTCCGGTCAGAATTCCACGCTGACCGGCACGCTGGCCGGACAAATTGTGATGGAAGGCTTTTTGAACATCCGCCTGCGTCCGTGGCTGCGACGTTTGATCACGCGGGCGATCGCCATTGTCCCGGCGGTGGTGGTCATTGGAATTTACGGTGAAGGCAAAACCACCGCGCTGATCGTGGCGAGCCAGGTATGCTTGAGCTTGCAACTGGGTTTCGCCTGCTGGCCGCTGATGCGCTTCACCGGGGAAAAGTCCAAGATGGGGGAATTCGTCAATCCCTGGTGGATCAAACTGCTTGGTTGGACCGTCACGCTGGTCATCATCGGACTGAATGTGAAACTGCTACTCGACACGGCGGGCCTGACCGGAGGAGACAAATAACATGTACCGCAAAATTCTCGTCGCACTGGAGAACGGGGAGGCGGACAAACACCTGTTGCCTCACATCACGCAACTGGCCCGGCAGGTGGGCGCCGAGTTGCTCCTGTTGCACGTGGCCGATGGCTGGGCGGCGCGGAATTTCGAGCAACTCAAACTGGCGGAGTCTGCGGAAATGAAGGCGGACAGCGAATATCTGGAAACGACCGCGCGCATCATCCGCGAAAGCGGTTTGCAGGTGGATACGCTGCTGGCGCTGGGAAATCCGCCGAACGAGATCGTCAAAATCGCCGCCAGCTCACGGTGCGATCTGATCGCACTGGCGTCCCACGGTCACAAATTGATCGGTGATTTGATTCACGGCAGCACGATCGACAAGGTGCGGCACAATACGACCGTCCCGCTGCTCGTGGTGAACGCGATGGTGAAATAGCGCGATGACGAACCGGTGGAACGGTGAGCCGGGTGGAACCTGACCTCCGGGCAGGTTTGCTTGATGCACGAATCCTGAAAGCGCGCCCGGAGGTCGCGCTCCACCGGTAATAACGTTCAGCGCTTGGGCGTGAACGAGCGCGGCGCAATGACCTGCGAGAGTTCACCGAGAGTGGCAGCGGATTCGCAGATGATGCGAGTAGCGCGATGGTGAACCGGGTGGAACCTGACCTCCGGGCAGGTTTCATGATGCGCGAATGCTGAAAGCGCGCCCGGAGGTCGCGCTCCACCTTTTCGTTCAGCGTTTGGGTGTATACAACGCCACGAGCGCGGCGCCGATGGCCTGCGAGAGTTCGCCGAGAGTGGCGGCGACCACCTTGAGCTTTTCCTGCTGACTCGGCCAGAGGTAAGGCTGGGCGGACTCGCGGATGATGCGAAGATAACGCTCGCGGAATTCAGGGGTGGTCGCCTCGGGATCGATCAGACCGCCGCCGATCACCACATATTCAGCGTCCACGGCCATCAGCAGCGATGCCATGTGCAGGCCGAGCGCCCGCGCTTGAAAATTGAAAATCTCCACAGCCAGCGGGTCGTCTTTCTGGGCCAGTGTGCGGAGTGAGAGAACCTTTTCCTTGATCGGCGTGGTTGAGGTCGCGAGCGGATGATTCGGGAACTTCTTGAGCATCTCGGTCAGCAGCTGCGGCAGACCCGAAATCGTCGTGTAAGCCTCAACACAACCCCAGTCACGACCGCAACCGCAGGTGAAGGGACGAATATTTCCGAGCAAATGCAACGCGGCCGGGATGTGGCCGCCTTCCATGCCGTTCAGCGTATCGCCATCGAGCGGCAGACCCTGGGCATCGACATAAGCCACGCCCAGACCGGATCCCGGAGCAAGCATCAGCACGCTGGCTTTTTTCCCACCGCGGACGCGCTGGGCTTCCGCCACGCCACCATAATTGCCGTCATTACCGGTCACGAGTGGAATGGAACGACCGGCCGCCTGGGCGATGGCCCGGCTGTAATCGGCGTGAAAATCCCAGCCTTCAAAACTCCGCGGCAGATTCGCGGCGCGGCCCATCACTCCATAGCGCTCGTAGGGTCCGGGAATCGCCAGGCCCACGCCCTGCACCTGACTCCACGTCAGATTATTTTCGGCGAGAAATCCATTTACACCATCGATCCAGCCGCGAATGACCGCCTCGGTGCCGGCGGAGGAGTTCGTGGAACTTTGTCGCAATTTGTGCGAGATGATCGAGCCGTCGGACCAGACGCCGCCGGTTTTTGAAGTGGTGGCACCGCTGTCGGTGCCAATGAAAACGCCTTGATTGGACATGAGTGGTAAATCGGTTTGTTCGGGAACCAGACTGAGTGGCATGCACCCGGCGCTTCGGCAACGGCAAAGAGGAATTTATTGCCGATGGGTACAGCGCCCGGGTTGAATGTAGCAGCGGTGGTGACACCGCTGGCCAGCCGTCTGACGACGGCTGCTACACAAAGCAGAAGACTGATCGAGAAAACAGGTGGCGTGCTTGCACACCATTTTGCTGGCCAGCAGAACGCGC
>JBEHXD010000311.1:0-6615 GCA_048498875.1 Verrucomicrobiota bacterium | reverse complement strand
TCTCCAACTACTACACGGCGCGGAATCCAAACCTGGCGCTGAACTCCCGTTCGCGGCGAGCGGCCACGGGGGTGAATTATCAACCGGATGCCGACGAAACGGTGTGGCCGGGTCGGCCGACGCCGGGCGTGAATCGCGGCTACAAAACTCTCAACGACGAGGGGAAAATCACGGCGGTCACGGCGGCGTGCGGTCCGATCATTTACCGCGATTCTCTTTTTCCCGCTGATTTTTTGGGCAACGCCTTCGTGTGTGAACCTTCCGCCAATCTGGTGAAGCGCATCATTCTCAGCGAAGCCAATGGTGTCGTCACCGGCCGCAACGCCCAGGAGGGCGCAGAATTCCTGACGTCCACGGATGAACGGTTCCGTCCGGTCAATACGCTGAGCGGCCCGGACGGCGCGCTCTACATCGTGGACATGTACCACGGCATTCTCCAACACCGCATCTACATGACCAGCTATCTCCGGGCGCAGGTGGAAGCGCGCGATCTTGCTGCGGGCAATGGGATGGGGCGCATTTATCGCATCGTGCCGGATGGCGCCATATCGGGCCATGCACGATTCGACTTAACCCATGAGACATCGGCCCAGCTCGTGGCCCATTTGAGCGATCCGAACAGCTGGTGGCGCGACACCGCGCAACGCCTGCTCGTCGAACGCGTCGACCCCGCAGCGTTCCCGCCTTTGCGCGAACTCGCCCGCTCCGCCCAGGCGTCCGCCTTGGGTCGGTTGCATGCGCTGTGGACCCTGGAAGGCCTGAATCAACTGGACCGCGCCACAGTGATTGCCGCCCTCGGCAGCAACGACGAACGTGTGGCTGTCGCCGCGATCCGCCTCGCGGAAAAGTGGCTGGCTCAGTTGGACGACAAGGAAATGTTCCAGGCGATCGCAAAAGGCGTTGCGTTGTCGGGTCCACGCGTCGTTCTGCAGAAAGCCCTCTCATTGGGGATGTCGGATTCGCCGGAGACCATTCCCGCACTCGCTGCCATCGCCGGCGAAAATGGCCGGCAACGCTTCGTGCCCGACGCCATCGTGAGCGGAATCATCGGGCGCGAACTCACGTTCATCAAAGCCGCGCAAACCGCTCCCGCTCCCGAAAATGTTTCCACATCGATCACTCTTGCCGCCAGCGCGGTGTTGAAATCCCGGAATCCGGACAATGCCCGTGACCTCTTCGCCCTGCTTGATCCGGCCGCGAACACCTCTGCGGTCGTGCGCTCTGCCGTCTTGAAAGGCATCGAGCGTTTTCTGCCCAAGACCCCCGAAAAGAAACCCGTCCCCGGAACCGTGCCAGTCGAGCCCACGGCCCTCATCAAGCTTGCCGCCCAGACTGACACGCCCCAAGGCAAGCAAGCGGCCACGCTGGTCGACTTGTTAAGGTGGCCCGGCAAACCCGGCACCCAGGACGAAGCCGCGGCCATTGCCGCCCGGCTTACTCCTGAACAAAAAGCACTCTTCGAAAAAGGCAGCCAGCTTTTCGCCGGCATCTGCGCGGCGTGCCATCAACCCCACGGGGAAGGACTCGCCGGACTCGCCCCGCAATTGCTCTATTCGCGTTACGTGCTCGGGCCCGAACGCGCCGTGATCCGGATCGTGCTCAGTGGAAAGGAACGCGAAGGCCGGGTCATGCCGCCGTTGCACAGCCTCGACGATGAATCGATCGCCGGCGTGCTCACTTACATCCGCCAGTCCTGGGGCCACAACGCACCGCCGGTGTCACCCGCCTCTGTCGCCGCCATCCGGAAGGAAATCGGCGGACGCGAAGAACCCTGGACCGACGAGGAATTGTCCAAACTGATGAAGTAAAACGCAGGGTTCGCACCGGACTGCGGTGCGAACCTTTTCTGATCTTTCGCGGAGCGGGCTCCGATCAGCTGTTTAACAACACCGAGGGCGAATCTGCCGACGAAAGGATGACTTTGCCCGGGCTCTTCAGGGTCGCTTGAATTTCCAGCAGAGCAAACAGCGCCGTCGCCACTTCGGGCAGTCGTTGGATTTCCGCCAGCGCTCCGCCAACGACCTGAGGCCGCACCGCCTGGGCCTGGCCCAGTCGTTGCGACGCTTTTTTGTCCGCCTCGGAATGAATGATCGCGACCTCGTTTTCACCGGCCTGGCGCATCGCTGCTGTCACCTGCCGGAGACGATTCACCACCTTGCGCTGAATTTCGTTGATCATGCCTTTGTCACGGAAGGCCACTTTGCGAATGTAGGTGGACCCGAGCACAAAGCCCCACTGCGAAGACGTCGGCGAGACCTCCTCGCGAACCCGGCGTGAGAGCGCATCGCGATTTTCCAGCAGCACATCGAGCTTGAGATTGGAAAGCTGCTTCACCACCGCGGTTGCGACGTTGGCCTTGAGCGAGCCCATCGGATCCGAATTCTGGAAAAGAAAAGCCTTGGGATTGCTGACGTACATCTCAAACCAGATGCCCACGCCCATCGGCGCGCCCTCCTCTGAATTCACCAGCTGGTTGCGCAGATAGGCCTGATGAATTTGCGTGCGCACCGTGTAGGCTTTGCCAAAAAACGGAAAGAGCAACGCCTGCGGACCAAAGTGGACAATTGGAAAAAACAAACCGGGTTCGTCCACCTGACCGACAACCTTGCCGAAAAAGGTGTACACGATCACGGTGCGTTCCGGCAAAACCCGCCAGAGCTGAAAAACCCGGCCCAGCGTCATCAGGAACGCCGCACCGACAAACGTGAGCATCACGCCCGAGAAGAGTGAAATGATAAAATTCATGGCCGCGTAGGGTTAGACTTTGAGAATTGTTTGTGCCGCCCGTTCGCGAAGCGGGAGCGAGGCATTGCGCAGATAGCTGTCGAGGGCGGCCTTGCCCCCCTGTTCGTGCATCGCCTGGAGGGTCTTGCCAAGTTCAAGCAAGGGTGCCGCCTCGGCCTCGGCACGGTTCTCGGCGATTTGCACCGCCTGCTCGGCCATTTTGAGTTTTTGATCCGCGTCGGCCTTCGCCTGGCTGATCGAAGCCGCAACCTGGTTTTGCGTCGTATTGATCGACGCCAGTGCCTCATCGACGTCAGCGGGCGGATCGATGTTGGTGATCAGCGCGGCATCGAGATCGATGCCATAACGCGCGGCCGTCTTGCGGCACGACTCCTCCATGAAACTATTAATCAGCGAGAGATTCCGACGCAGATCGTTGATGGAAACACCCTCGACCGCGCCATCATGGGTCTCCCCGTGAAATGTCGCCACGCGGTCGCGAAGCACGGAGATGAAATAACCCACGACGTGAGCGGCCGGATTCGCGATTCCGAAAAGATAGGCGAACAGGTTGCGTTCACACGGCCTCCAGCGCAGCTGGCCGGAAATCTGGACCGTGAGATTGTCCTTGGTGACGGCCTCAATTGAATCCTGCTGAATGTCCGGATCCCAGGTGATGTCGACCGTCTGGATCGTCATGTCGACCTTGTATAATTTCTGCCAGGGCCATTTGAAATAAGGGCCGCCCTGGGGAATGACGCGGATATTCGGATAATCGTAACGCTGCTTTTCCTCGGCCGTGAGCAGCGCCCCCAGCACGGGGTCATTTGCCGTTGTACCCTGGATCCGCTGAACGCGCCCGAATGTGGTGAGCACGCCACGTTCGGTCGGGCCGATCGAATAAATGCCAAAAAGCAAGGTTAAGGCCGCCGCAACAACGACGCCGAACACAAGACCTATCAGGGTGGGGATCATCGGATTTTGGAAAAGGATTTATGGACGCAAAAGGTTAGCAGATTTTACACGCGCGGTCTCTTACAAAGAGGCCGGCCATTTAAAGTGGGGGTATCCACCAGATCATTGCGCGGTCCGGTCAACGCCCACCAGGCAGACATCGTCGTCGAAACCGCTCACCGCGTCGCCCTGGAACTTTTGGATCTCCCCAAGGACCCGGTCGATTAAAAGAGAGGTGGGGTCGGAGAGCCGCGATTTTACCGCCGCTTGCAGCCGGATCCGGCTGAATTCCTCCCCCGCCGCATTGGCCGCCTCAAATAATCCGTCGGTGAAGAGCAACAGCGCATCCCCCGGTTCAAGGAAGGTTTCCAGACGGCTATATTCCGGATCGGTCACCAGCCCAAGCGCTGGTCCCGGCCCCTCTTCCTGAACCAATGACACCACCTCAGCCGTTCGCCGCTTCAACTGCAGCGGCGGCGGATGTCCGGCGCTGGCGATATCGATTTTACCGGTGGTCGCGTCGACCACCACGTAGACCGCCGTGACAAAAACCAGATCACCCGTATGTCCCAGCAAGGTGAGCAAGCCCTGGTTGATTTGTTCGAGAAACCGGGTCGGCTCATGGGCCAGGTGAATTTGCTCGTGCACCAGTCCCCGGAGCAACGCAGTGACCAGGGCCGCGCGCACCCCATGACCCATCACATCGAAAAGAAAAACCCCGGCGGCATTTTCTCCCACGGGAAAAACATCGAAAAGATCGCCCGCCACTTTTTCACTGGGGATCCAGCGATGGCAGAATTGCAGTGCGCTCTGCTCACGGGCAACGCCCATGGGGAAAACCGGATAATTTTGCGGCAGCAGCGCCTGCTGGACTCCGCGTGCCAGCGCCAGATCCGCATCCATCTCCAGATTTTTGCGCCGAAGTTCCTCCGTCGAGCGCGCCAGCTTTTCCTCGAGCTGGTGATGTTCGAGGGCGGTGACAATGCTTTTTCGCAGCGCCGCAAAATCGAGCACGGGTTTTGCGATGTAGTCCTTCACTCCCATTTTCATTGCCGTCACCGCCACCTGTTCGTTGCCGGCGCCCGTTAGCATGATCACGACCGGACGGTCGGTGGCTGGAAGCGCGTTAACCGCCGTGAGCACGGCCAGCCCATCCTCATCGGGCAGCATATAATCGAGCAGCACCAGTTGAAACCGGCGGCGTTTGAGCTCGTTTCTCGCCGCGGCACCCCGGTCAGCCCAAACCGGTTCGCAAACCAGCCCGTTTCCGAGCTGGCGGACGATCTGCTGCAGCATCGCCGCAATCGTAGGATCGTCGTCGACGATCAATACCGACATGGAACTCTTAGACATCGGGTGTGTTATGAAACCGAAGGAAGGGCATTGTTGACCCATAAACCCGGGCAAGCGAGCGGAATTTACAGGCCCAAATGTGAAGGCGCCGACAGTTCAGTTTCACCAAAAAATGCCGATAGGAAAAGTGGACTGTTCCCACCCCGGACAGGCGGCTGACCGGCGTGTTCACGACCCATTTCCCATGGCGTACATACTTCTAGTCGACCCTGACGAAGTGGCTCGCCGAGCCATGAAAGGCATCCTTGCGCGGGGAAATCACCGTTTCGTCGCCGTCGACAAGGCCGCCGATGCCTGGGATTTCATCAATCGCAATGTAAAGGTCGATCTGGTCGTGGTGGAAATGGCGCTGGAGGGAGACGGCGGACTGAGCTTCATCCAACGCCTGAAGGCCGATTGCTGCCTGAAACTTCTCCCGGTCATCGCCTACACCGCAAAAAGCGATCGCGAGACCGTGAAGCGGGTAATCGACCTGCACGCGCAGAATTTCCTGATCAAACCTTATCACGACGACGCGATTTTTGCCGAAATTGCCAAGGCACTCGCGAACCCCTGGCGGGCCCAACATTTCGAGGAGGAAAAATCATTCTGCAAAATGATGGGCTTCACCTCCGATGCGCTGCACAAATCGCTCGAAGAACTCCGCACGGCGCTTTCCCTGGCGCGTGACTCGTTAAAAAAATGGGTCGACATGCGGGCGGTTCAACTGGCGTTCGACGAACTCGGCGCCCTTTCCACCAAGGCCGAGGCATGCGGGGCATGGGGTATCGACGAGTACCTCAACCAGCTCACCGAGGACATCAAGGGCTCCAAGTGGACTGAATTTGAACAGGACTTGGGCAGGCTGGAATTTGCCAATCAGCTGATTTTTCGCCACCTCAACGCCTCCCTCGTCCCCGATGATTTCCTGACTTCACAGGAATTGAATGCCGAGGCCGAAGCGCGATCGCGGGCCATATGGGTTAATGCCGGCGCGGAAAAACGCTTTCCCGTGGTTGGCTGGAACCAACTCCAACTTGAAATCGAAAACCTCGCCGGATGCCCGGTGATTGATTCCGCCGCCGCCTCCTTCCAGATGACCGCGACCGGACATCCCACCTCGCTGAATCCCTTGATGGACCTGGTCGACCGTGACCCGGGTCTTGCGGCGCAGGTGCTCATCGCCAGCAACAAACTAAAACATGCCCATCAGGATGAAACCTCCGTCATCGAGGATCCCCGGCTGGCCATCGGTTTGCTCGGCGAAATGCGACTGGCGGCTCAGGCCAAGGCGCTGATTGCCGCCGAGGAACGAATGATGGCGGCACCCCCGCTGTGCAGTTGGCCGCATTTCTGGATGTTCCAACTGGGCACCGCCCGGATTGCGCGCTACACGTGCAGATACCTCGAACTCCACGACACCGAATCCATCGCCTACACCGCCGGACTGATGCACGATCTCGGGAAGTTGCTGCTCCTCCGCCTGCATCCTTTCGCTTTCCAAGCAATCCTCGCCTACGCCCGGCAAAACGAAATTCCGCTTTCTGTGGCCGAACAACGGTTCCTCGGCGCAACTACGCACGTCATGGCGGCCCACTTTGCGAG
>JBEHXD010000310.1:0-6673 GCA_048498875.1 Verrucomicrobiota bacterium | reverse complement strand
GACCAGTCGAGCGCGATCTGGCCGAGTGGCTGGATGCGCGGATTCTTGCGCAGCCAGTCGCCAGCGGGCGAAGATTGTTTGGTCGGATAGGGAATTACCTTGCCGTCAGCCTGCGTGAAATCTTTCGACGCGTCGGCCAAAGTGTAGTTTTTCGGATTGGAATCCGTTACCCAGCACCAGCGCGATTCGGTTTCAACGGGAACACCCAGGCGATGATATTCCCCGGCGAAAGTCTGGAGGCCCGTGATGTCCGCGGTGAAGGCGAATCCGCCGTTGCCGACTGTGAGCGGAGCGTCCACGTCGACCTGGCGGACGACGGGATTGTGCCGGGTGACCAGCGCGTGGCGATCGATCGGCTTTCGTTCCGCCCGGGCGAGCGAGGGAATCAAGGTCAACCCAAGAACGAGAATGAGCGGTCGCATCACAGTCGGGGTTTCGTTTTAGTGGCGGGGTTCGCGATATTTTTTTTCTCCGGCGGTCACGCGCAGGGGAATGGAATTTTCCTTGGGTGGCAGCGGACAGGTGGCGAACGGTGTAAAGGCGCAGGGCGGGTTTTGGGCCCGGTTGAAATCGAGGAGGATTTTTCCGTCCTTCGGTTTCGGAGCATAGAGAAATCGCGAGGCTTCGTAGGTTTCGACGCCGGCCGTGAGATCGGTGAAGACAAAAAACAACTCATCATCGCCTTCATCGATCGGCAGGAGTTCGATCGTCTTGCCGTCCTTCGTGAACACAGCCTTTCCGGGCACGATGGTGGGTGCGGTCTGGCCCAGCATGTTGGTCACATTGATTTCATGCTGGGGGTTGAAATCCACCCACTCGGCCTCGATCCGCCACGACAGATCGGTCGGAAAGAAATCGAGACCGGTGAATTCCTTGAGTTGAGGGGACGCCCGATCCTTGATCCGGACGAACAAGCGGCCGGCGCGCTCGATGAGATAGAGGCTGGCGGTGCCAAAGACCACCTCCGTGGGATTTTCCTCGCGGTAATTCAACTCGGTGGGTTGGGCGGCTTGCCCATCAATTGCCGTGAGGGATCCAGGCGCCGGACTGAAGAGAACCTTGTCTCCTGTGACGGTAAGTTTTCCCAGATAGGAGGGGCCGACGGCTAGTTTGACGGAATTGTCTTCGGCGCTTCCGAGCGTATTTTCACCGGGTTGCAACGGATGCAGTCCCACCAGCGCCAGCCAGCCGTCGGGTTTGGTGAGACTGGTCGTTCGTTCGGCGTGCCAGGCCTCGATGGATTTGGCGTATTCGCCGCCTGTCAGCTCCGTCGGAAGGTCGGTGCGGGTGATGACTCGCGGATCGGTATAGAATTCCCGCGCGAATTTGTTTTCCGCCGGATTCCATTTCACATCCCAGCTCAGGAAGAAGCGGGTGCGCGGAAAATTCTTCATCAACCCTGCGGTAAAGCGCCGGAAATCAAAATCTCCCGTCGGATCTGACGCTCCGTGAGGACCATATTCCGTGAAACCGAAGGGCTTTTTCAAGGCCAGCAACTCGGCGTAGCCTTTGATGTGCTCCGGATCGATGTTGTCGGTGTAGGCGTCGAGGCCGACCAGATCGGCATAGTTTTGCCCCGGAAAAAAATCGGCGACCTGTTTGCCATGATTGGGGCTGTAAACCCAAATCAGATTGTGGAGGCCTTTGGTTTGCGTGAAGTAATTGAACATGTGTTGCCACACCTTCACGAACGCCGCGGGTTTTTGCGCCCCCCACCAGAACCAGTTGCCATTCATTTCGTGGAATGGGCGCCAGAGAACCACGACGCCGGCGGCCTGAAGTTCCTGAAGCCCGGCGGCGATGTTGTCGAGTTGGCGCATCCAGTGCTCGTGGATGGCCGTATTGGGTGCCAGGAGATCGGCGATGGCCACACCCTTGTCGTTCAATCCGCCGCCTTCCGCCCGCGCCGGATTGTTCAGGTGCACGCTGACGCTACAAAGTCCGCCGGCGCGCCAGTGATCGATCAGGATTTTGTTGGGCGTGACGGTTTCAATTTCTTTTGCCTTGAACGACATGTAGTCGACTCCCAGCAAGGCGGGCCATTTTCCGGTGGCCTGGAAAATCTTGTCCGGCGCTTCCATGCGGGCATCGGGGCCATAGCTGCAGAATTGACCGGAAACGATTTTGAATTCGGTGCTGCTGTCGAGTTGCTGGAAGTAGCTTAAAATCGTCCGACCGCGTTCACTTAAATTGGAGTCCGCCGGCGCCGGGGCGGAGGCCGCGGCATGGCTGGCGAGACAGGCAAGCAGACCGCAAAGGCAGGCGAGGGTAATCCGACGAAGCGACGTCATAACGGGAGAGTGTACGATGACAGGCCGGGTGCAAGAGTTTGAAGCGCTTGGCGGATTTGACCAAGAGAGACGGTCTGAACGAATCTTCGATGGACAAAAATCCGCGCGTGGATCATCACGCGCGGATGGGTTAAACCGGACCGGCCGGGGTGAGTGGTACGACCGCTATTTCGCCGTCATATTCTTCGCCAGGAACTCCTCGATTTTGGTATAAAGATCGACCTTGTTGTTCAAGTGTCGCACGCCACCCGCCTCATTGGTGTAGGTCACGGTTTCGACGGGGACATGGTTGCGGGAGGCAATGGATGCGAGTTCCTTGGTGGCACCGATGTCAATCGATGCGTCGTATTCTCCGTTTGCGACGAAGATTGCCGCGCGGATCTGGCTGGCGTGACGGAGTGGGGCGATCGCATCCCATTTTTCCGGGTCTTTGGCCGGATCGCCCATTTTCGCAACCATCCGGGAAAAAAAGGCGCCGCTGTATTTGGAGGACCGATAGTCGGCGATTGTTTTTCCCCAATCCGCCACTCCCGAAATCGAAATGGCGCAACGATAGAGGTCAGGATCGTAAGCGGCACCCGACAAGGCGAGAAATCCGCCGAATTGCGTGCCCATGATGGCGACGCGATTGGCATCTACCAAGCCGGATGCGATGAGAGCCTTGGTGGCATCGGTGACGTCTTCATGCATTTTGGCGAAATCCCATTCTGCGGTGCTGGGAAACATCCACGACGACCCGGCCTCACCCCGCACATTGGGTTGAAGAACGGCATAACCCCGGCTGGCCAGGAACTGAACTTCCGCATCGAACCCCCATGAAACGCGATAGTTGCGAGCCAGCACCACGAGCGGAGGAGGATTTTGTTTTGAAGCGCCTGCGGGCATCGTAACAAACGCGTCCAGTGATTTGCCGTCCCGTGTTTTGTATTTAATCGCGCTCATTGGGCGCATCCGCTTGGGATCGAGCCAAGGAGCCGAGTTTTTGATCAGACCGGCGGACCGTTTTTCCAGGTCAACCCAGTTATAAATGGGGGGTTGACGATCTGACGAAACGGAAAGCAGCACCATTTTGCCCGCTTCGTCGTTACCGATGATCCGGACAACCTGCCCGGGAAAAAGTCCATCCACCAACTTTTGAAGATTGCGATAGGCCTCACTGAACCAAATCACCGAGGGGCCGGCCCGATCAAATACTGCGCCCACGATCAGATGCGAAACGGGGTCGCGGTAAAGCCAGGCGTTGGCGTCGTAGGCTTTGTCTTGAACCAGGACGTCGAGCACTTTGCCGGTGGCGGCTTCCATGATTTCCAATGCGCGGGGTTTGCCATCCTTTCTTTCGCCGAGTACCACGATTTCCCCAGGGTTGTCTCCGGAATCGATGACGTCCATTTCATCCAGATTTTCCGGGCAATCGATCCAGGTTTCGCCCTCCAAACGATGAAGTTTCAGGATGCCATTGGTTGAACTGATGGCATAGGACAATTTTCCCTCCTTGTCGGCAATGTATCGGAGATCGAAGCCTTCCGGTGTTTTTAGAATGGGATGCTTAAACGTTATATTGCGCACATTATCTTCGGTTGCGCGATCCAGGCCCCGCCATGATACGTCACTATAATCAATAAATTTTCCACTGTCGCGGGCGGCATTGAGGGTGAGCACCTGACCGTATTGGCCGGTTACTTCGCTGCCGCGCGACATTGCGAACAGAGGATGCAGTTTGTCGTTGGGAGGAACGGCGACAGGGCTTCCGCCAATATTTTGGAGAATGGGATAGGCCGCCTGCAACGCCCCCACCTTCGCCCCGGCAAGGATGAAACCACCGAGTTTTTCCACGCTGATGCGGTACATCAAACGGTTGTCAGCCAGCCACCGCGGATCGTCCACGTCAGTATCGCCGCGCGCTCCCATGGCCTCCATCTTTTGAGTTTTGAGATCGTAGATCATCAGACTCGTGTTGTCTTCACCCGCGGCGATGGCCGCTGCGATATGAGTGCCAGAGGGATTTACCGTAGGCTGTTTCAGCAACCTTGGCCTGAAAAAATCAAGGACTGGAATCTTTTCGCCGTCCGGTACCGGCGTGATACGTTCGAGGTCGGATTTTATCGACGCGGTGAGCAAGGATGCCGTTGAGGCTGCGCCCAGGGTGGCAACAATGAGTCTTCGTTTCCACGAAATCATGGATCGTGAGTGGTTAGGGTGTTTATAGGGTTTGGGGGGACTCGTGGTTCGCCGAGTAGCCCAAGCTTTTCGGATAAACTGAGTCCGGGCGCAAGTTCTCTCCCGTAACGTCGGACAAATCAGCGATCTCCTTCGGGGAAGGTCGATGATGGCGGATGTCAGCCTTTCGGAAACCGGTTAAGGCGTGCGTTTCTGTTCGTCCGGCGCATCGAGCGGTCCAAAGTCCCTGCCCCCGCGACTGAGCGTGGCCACCCGGGTGAATTCCGCCCCCAGGAATACGATTTGCGCGGCGTAGTATGACCACAAAAGCAGCACGATCAACGACCCCGCCGCCCCATAGGCGGACGTCAACGCGGCGCGGCTCAGGTAAAAACTTAGGAACGTTTTGCCGGCGGTGAAGAGAAACGCCGTCACCGCGGCCCCAAACCATACATGTCGCCAGGGGATGGGCCGGTCCGGCAAAAGACGAAAGATCAGTGCGAAAAGGAATGTCACCACGCCCAGGGAAAAGACCAGATTGCCCACTTGAATGAGCCCAACCGGCAGCTCCACGATGCCGACCATGCGGGTTTCCATCCAACTGATAACCGCGCTGGCAACGAGCGATACCAACAGCAGAAATCCTGTCACCATGACGGCGGCGAGCGAAAACAACCGGCGTTTCAAAAACCACCACCAACCGCGGCCCTGAGGGGCTTCCACCCGCCAGATGGAATTCAAGGCGTCCGGCAGGTGGCGGAAAACCCCGAAGGCACCGAAAATCAACGTCACGGTGCTGATGATCGTGGCCACGGTTCCCGTTTTCGTCGCCGCGGGATTTTGCACGGCTTGAATCGCCGACCCGGCCGGGCTTCCGGCCAGATTGGTGATCTCGGCCAGCACGCGTTCGCGTGCCGTGGTTTCATCGAAAAGAAATCCCGCAGCCGCAATGGCCAGCACCATCAATGGCGCCACGGCGATGGTCGTGTAGAAGGCGAGGGCCGCTCCGAGCCGGGTGATGTTGTCGTCGAAAAAAGCCTGAACCGTGCGGGTTACAATCCGGCTCAATCGCGCCAGCGGGCGAAGAGTCTCGTCCCGTTTGGCCCGGCCGGAGGGACGTGACGAAACCGTGTGGGAGGGAAGGGTTCGCATGTGAGGGATGCAGTGTCTTTACTCAACAGACCTGCGTCCTCCCGATCGGTGTCGGGCTTTGCAATTAACGCGAAACCTGGGACCGGCCGGTGCGTTAAAAACGGGGAACACTTCATTTCCCAAACGGTACTATCTTTTCGTTATCAAGATCCCGCGCAACCAACACGCCTTCCAACCGTATCCTGCCATGATCACACTGCCCAATTTTCAGAGGAAAATCGTCGAGGAACTATCTGAGTTGTATGAGGCATTTTTCGCTGCGCAGGAATGCCTCGAGGAAAGCGATTATCTCACTTCGGCCCGCCGGATCACCAAACCGCTCGCCGCAGACGCGGCTTTTGGGAATTGCGGGCCGCGTGTTTCTTCCTGATCCATCCGGGCAAGCCCGGGGATGTGGTTCGCAAATCCCCGATCAAACAGCTCGGGAGTTTCCTGATTCCCGTGATTTGAGGGACGCCTAAAGCACGCCTTCCGCCCATCCGGGAAGTTCGACCCGGCGGTCTTTGGCGAAATCGGTGAGCAATGCCTGTAGCCAGGGACGGGTGCAGCTGATGTCGGTGGCTTGGAAAAATTTCTTATCGCCGGTGCTGTCCACGCGATAGTTGGCCACCTTGATGTCGATCGGACTTGGCTCGCCGTGGAGCAGGCACGACACCTCGACGGTTTTCTGTCGTGAATCGATTTTCAGTTTCTGCACCTCGCCGTAACGCGAGATCTTGCTATTGACGTAAAACTGCGCGGCGCGGCTGGTCATCGAATCTTTGGCGGCATTGAACATGGTCTGAATAAATAAGCAGGGTGGCGAAATGACAACTTCAGCACCTCCCTAAAAGTTAGTAGGCAAAAACCACCGGGTGGTTCCGCTTGGGTTGACGTCATCTTCACGAACTCCGCACGGAAAGCTGTGTCAGTGAAAGAGTGCCTGGGCCTGATTTTTACGCGGGTCGGCAATTACACCATGAAAATGTCCGCCTCGCACCTGAAACGTTATCGCGAAATCGTCGCCCTGCTCTGGAAGTATGGCCGGTCGGACGTCGTCCAGCAGATGACCACCGAGGAAGGGTTCGGCACCG
>JBEHXD010000309.1:0-6687 GCA_048498875.1 Verrucomicrobiota bacterium | reverse complement strand
GATCCGGTGGTGCGCCGCTTCTTCCCCTGCCTCGGCACTCGCACAAATTCCCTTCACGTTAAGCGGTTTGCCTTTTTCGTCGACGCCGGCGGAGGCGATGCGCCGCACGAATCGATGGCCATGATCGATGTCATAGACCAGCACGCCGTGTCCGCCGTACTCGAGGTAGTCGCGTACTCCGGGAGTTGCGACATACAAAAACCGTCCTTCCTGCCGGACCTCGGCACGGGCGTTCTGCATCGCCGGGATTGTGGCCAGGAGAAACCAGCCAAACCGAAACAGATTCCAGATGCGCATAGGGCCAGCTTGGTCATTGGTGACCGGACTGCAAGGTCCCGACAAAAATGACAGTGATTTTTTTGGCGGTATGTCGAAAATCGGATGGATCAATCGACTGGTTGGTAATCGATCATCCATTCCGGACGATCATCCTGAAATCATCATGAAATTCATCTGCCTGGGCCACATTGATCCCAACTATTTTGCCAACGCCACCCCATCGAAACAAAATGCGATGATGGACAGCTGCTTCGCCTACGATGATCAGCTCCGCGCGAATGGTCACTTCAAAGGAGGCGAAGCCCTCCAACCGCCCAACACGGCCGTAACCCTGCGCTATACGGGCGATCGTCTCGTGGTGACGGACGGACCGTTTGCCGAGACCAAGGAACTGCTCGGTGGAATAATGATCCTCGAGGCGCGCGATCTGAATCAGGCGATCGACCTCATTTCCAAGCATCCGGGGGCAAAATTTGGTCCATGGGAAATCCGTCCCGCCGCCGATCTCAATGAAATGATCCGGGAAAGCGAAATGCGTCGTCGCAAGATTCCGACCCCGGGTTGAGCGAAGAGTGGACAGGGGGTCGGCCGGGATGCAGGTTTGCGTCCCCCATGAAATCATTCCTGCGTCTGGTTTGCCTTTTGGTTTTCTGCCCCGGATGGTTTGCGACGCCCTCGAGTGCGGTTGCAGCCGACGGAGGTGTGCCGGCCACGGCCTTGCGGTTGTTTCAAGCCCCGCAGACACTGCGAGCGGATGAAGTGAGTTTGCTCTGGGACGTCCCCACGATTTCCGGTGCGGGACCTGCTTACGAGGTGTGGTGCGATGCCAGGCTGGTGGGAAAAACCACCAAGACGCATTTCACCGCGACGGGATTGCTCCCCGGTCACGATTACGTTTTTAGCGTTCGCAGTGTGCCTGTTCGGGAGGCGGCGTTCGAGAGTAACGCCCTTTCGATTCACACTCCCCCCGCGCCGGCGGCCACGGTTTCCGTGATCGACCGCGGTGCGATTGGTGATGGGCGCACGATGAACACCCGGGCGATTCAGGCGGCGATAGATGACTGTCCGCCTAGCGGAGTTGTGCAAATCCCGGCGGGCATCTTTCTCAGTGGCGCACTTTATCTTAAAAGCGACATGACCCTGGAGATTGCAGAGGGCGGCGTGCTCAAGGGTTCAGCCGATCCCGCGGACTACGAGCCATTCAATCTGAACCGTTTCGAGGGTTGGGAAATGAAAACCCACGCCAGCCTGCTCAATGCGGGTACGCTTGATCATGCCGGTCCCACGAGCCTCCACAATCTCAGCATCCGCGGCCGGGGAACGATTTCCGGGGGTGGCGGCAAACTTTCGGATGCCATCCGTGCCGCGATTCCCGGAGTCGCGGGCCTTCGTTCCCGCGGACGGCTGATCCTGCTCATGAACGCCCGGAATGTTGAAATCTCCGGTCTCACGCTCGAGGAAACGCCCTGCTGGACACTGCACTATATTTATTCGGAAAACGTGAGCATTCACGGGCTCACCATTCGCAGTGCAGTGCTCAATGGCGATGGCATCGATCCCGATTCCTCGCGTAATTCCTATATTTTCAACTGCTCGTTCGACACCGGGGACGATTGCATTGCGATCAAATCGGGGAAAAATCCCGAGGGAAATGTGATCAATCGCCCGACGGAAAATGTTCGCGTCAGCGATTGCCGCTTCGTGCGCGGACACGGTATTTCGATTGGCAGTGAGATGTCAGGAGGGGTGAGGGGCGTGCTGGTGGAGGATTGTGTCGCGGGCGCGTTACTCCATGGCCTGCAAATCAAGGGTACGAGGGAGCGCGGGGGTTTCGTGGAAGACGTCGTGGTGCGCAACTGCGACCTCCAGCAGATTACCGTCTACACCGCGCTTCCCTATAACAATGACGGCCAGGCAGCGCCCACGCCACCGCGATTTAGGAATTTTGAATTCGATAATATCGATCTTGCAAAAGCGGATCCGGCCAAGCCCGTGATCGTCATCGACGGTTTTGATACCGGTGCGCACCGGACCCAAAACGTGTTCTTTAACGGACTCACACTTCCTGCGCAGGCGAAAATAAAATTAGACCAGGTGGAGGGCGTCAGTTTTACGGCGGTGAGTACTGCTGACGGGAAAAAACCGTCTTACGTGGTCACCCGTTCGGAGCGGGTGACCTACTAGAACCAGAAAACCCGGTTTGGACCAAGGACCCCGCCGCGCTCGCTCCGGGTTATTTGAGGCGGGCGATGACCGCCTCATTCAGGCGGATGTATTCGTCTTTTACCGATCCTGTCGCGTTCTGTGCTGCGGCCAGCGAGGTTTGGGCAGTGGCCAGAGCGCCGGCTTTGTCACCCATTTTTTCCAGAATGAGGGCCTTGCGATAGACGAGATAGAATGCCTTGGGATCGGCGGTGATGGCGGCATCCATCCACTCGACCGCTTTTTTCAGGTCGAGGTTGTTTTCGAAATAAAACATCGCGGCCTGCGCGTAGAAGCCGCTTTTCTTTTCACCCGGGGCGACCATCGCCGCTTCAATTTGTGGAACGAGTGTTGTCACCACATCGACTTCGATCTTCACCGGTACGAGGGTTTTTTCCCAGGCAAGTTCGAGCAGGGCGGAGCTTTCCTTGAGGTGATTGAACGTGATGGTGAACGTTTCGATCGGGAGGGGCAGGTTGAAAGGGGTGACCTTGATGCGCGCGAGATCATTCTTTTCGTCGTAGGAATAGGCTCCCCACTGTCCGGTCACTTTGTTGAGGATGACCGTCCATTCCTCCTGACCCGGAATTGTGAAGAGGGCGTAGGAACCGGCCGCCACGTCGACTCCCCCGAATTTGACCGGGGTGCTGAACGTGATTTTCGTCGCACTGTTGGCTCCCGTGCGCCAGACTCTGCCGTAAGGTTCGAGTCCGCCAAAAATCGCCCGGCCTTTCATGCTGGGACGGGAGTAATCGATGGTGATGTCGGTGAGTCCGACGCGTTGTTTGACGGATCCCGCCGGACTGGTGGCCGGGAAATCGATTTTGGGTGCTGTGGGGGTCTGGGCGAAAAGCGCGGTCACTAAGACCGAAACAGCAATCAGCGGAAGAACGGAACGGGAGAGAATTTTTTTCATGGAGTGAAGGGGACAGGTTAAGAGAAATCAGAATCCACATGAGCTCCACCCAAATTGCAAAATTCCTGGTGTCGTCACCGTGGCGACGGCCGGAGTCTTCCCTGATACTTCAAGCCCACACTCATAAAATACTGAAAGCATTGTTGCCTGCCTGTAACATTGGGCCTGCGATCAGCGAACGGGAGCGATGCCGGACATACGGCGTTTGTCATGATTTTCTCGTCCCTGCCGTATTCGGCATTCGCATTCCCGGTATTTCCGGGCAGATTCCATATGCTTTCCATGTACTCCTACTTCCGTCGTCTTGTCGTCTTTATTGCCGGGGCAATTCCTGTTTTCGCCCAGCCGATCCCAAATGACAGTCCGGTCGATCACCTGCCGGCGCACATCAGGCAGCTCACGGCTTTCGGCGAACGCGCTGACTGGTCGCACGATGGCAAAAGGTTGCTTTTCCTCACCAAAACTTTTGGCGACGCGATGGAGTTCGATCTGGCCACGGGCGCGATTCACAATCTTACCGCCCATTATCCCCATCACGGTTACACCCGGGCACTGTATCTTTCGAACGGTGACATCCTTTTGTCCGGGCCGGAAGCCTTCGATCCCAAGCACGCGGGAAAGGCGCGCAATGAGTGCTATCTCTCCGTGCTGGATCGCGCTGGAAACAAGCCGCCCGTCGCCCTCGGCGTGCGTTGCAACGAAGGTCCGGCGGTTTCGCGCCGCCGCCTGCACTTTGCCTGGGCTGAGTGGACCGACCCCAAGCCCGGTGAGGGCTCACTTTCGACTTCCCAGCTGTTCGAAGCCGATGTCGTCTACACCGACGGACGTCCCGCGCTCGCTCAACGGCGATTGATCATCGATGGAGCCGAGCTTCCATTCCGTTGCACCATGGAGCCGCAAAACTTTCGTCCGCCGGCGGAGCAGGAGCTCACGTTCAGTGCCTATACTTCGGGTGGCGGCAAGTGCGACGTGTGCCTGCTCGATCTCGCCACCAAAAAGGTCACAAATCTTACGCACTCAACCGACACCTACGATGAACCCGAGGGAATCTTTCCGGATGGCCAGGCCACCCTCGTCGAATGCGATGCGCAAAATCATCTTGGATCCGGTCACGTTGACCTCTGGAAACTCGCGCTTGATGGCAGTGGAAGTTATACGCAGCTGACGCATTTCAGCGACTATCCCAACTACAAGGCATCAAATCCCGTGGTGAGCGACGACGGCCGATTCATCGCTTTCCAAATGGCGAAATCCGGCGAAGCCGCCGGCGTCGGTCATGGCCTTTTTATTTACGACCTCACCAAAGATCATTCGGGAACGCCTCTGGTTCACGAGAGTCGAAACTGATTAACTTTCGCTGCCCGAGCCGGTGCCTCCGCCCTTGACCGCCGTGTCGAGCAGGCAGACGGACGTGGCTTTTTTCAGATAGTCGGGATCGATCTCGAGGCCCATGCCGGGCGTGACCGGCACTTTGATCTTTCCCGCAGTGATCTTGAAATCGGGCTTGTACCAGCCGGGCGTTTTTTGCGGTGCGCGCCACGGGTATTCCATGAGGGGCGTGGCGTTTTTGGTGCAGGAGGCAAACTGCAGAATGTTGACGGAGTTCGATCCCGTTTGCGTGTTGTGCGGTACGATTGTCCGGCCAAGTTTTTCAGCGATCCGGGCGACGCGTTTGGCCCGGATGAGGCCGCCGTTGTAGTTAATGTCGGGCTGCACGATGTCCATCATTCCATTGCGCAGCATCCAATCGAACTGCCACAGGCTGAATTGCTGCTCGCCGAAGGCGATCGGGATCGTCAACGCCTTTCTTACCGCGATCGTTTCACTCCACTCCTCGAAGGGACACGGTTCCTCGTAGAAGGCATAGTTGAGGCTCTCCAGAAGTTTTCCGATGCGAATCGCCTGAGGTACGTCGTAGGAGCCGTTGGCGTCGGCCATGAGAATGGCTTTTTCACCGAGTTTTTCGCGGGCGAGTACGAGCAGCCTTTCGGAGCGGCCCGGATAAGTGTCGACATTGCGGCTCATGCGCCCGCCCATGTGGAATTTCACGGCGTTTGCTCCGGTCTCGGCAAAACCGCGAACGTACACTTCCACTTCCTCCTCGGCGGAAAGCACGCGCGCCGAACCGGAGAGATAAATCGGAATCTCTTCCTTGATCACGCCGCCGAGCAAGGCGCCCACCGGCTTGCCGGCGACCTTGCCCAGCAGATCCAGAATGCTTTGCTCGCAGTAGGCGATGCAGCACCAGAGGGGAATGCTCGCGAGCTTGTAGTTCTGGCGGTAAACATAATCGATCAACGATTCGATTTCACGCGCATCCTTCCCAATGAAATGGGGCGCGACGAGGTGCTCGAACAGCGGGACGAAATCCTCGACCTGCTTCGTGCCGGTGATCCCTTCCGCACCATCGGTCGAACGCGTGCGCACAAAGAAGTTCGAACCGTTTTTGAGCATTTCAATCGACGCGATCCTGACCGGCGTCGGAATCTGGCCGGGCAAATTGAACATCGGCGTTTCGAACTCGCGCAGCGCCGGTTGCGGATCGCGCGGATAGTCGACATTGGTGGAAGTCGGAACCGCAGCGGAAAGGGCGTGTGGCAGGGCCGACGCGAGGGCGGCGCTACCCGTAAGTTTCAACCAATCACGACGGGATAATTGCATACAGGGAAGGGGGAGGTTTCACCGTGGCGGAATGAGCAGGCGGCAAAACGGTGTGACCGACAATTCCGAATTAATTGGACCGTCCGGCGGGATCAGCCGCCCGATCCTCCTTTCGCCTCACTCAAATCGTGGTTGCACGTATAAGCCGATTTCGGAGAGAGCCGGGCAGGCTGAGGCACTTACGATTCGGATCCGGACTTTGGCGGTCGTGATGTCTGCAACTGGCAGCAGACGACATGCGCCGATGCTGGTGGCGGTGGCGAATTCTTTCCAGCCACCGCTTCGTTCATCCCAAGTGTCTAGGGCAACGCGGTCGATTCGCTGGCCCAGCGGCAGATATTCTTTCAACTCGACCAGGTTAAAGGTCTTCGTGCGGCCAAGGTCGAGGATCAGCTCGGCTGAACCGACGGTGTCATCGGTGGTCCAGTAGGTGTCGCGTGCATCATCAATTGCCTGGCCGGCGCCATAGGTGGGATCGTTGCCACGGACATTGCTGGCAGTGATTTTGGCGCCATTTGCCAGGTTGTGTGATCTCATTGCGACAATCGCCGCATGCCAGCCGTTTAGCGCGGCGATGTCACCTTCCGGCAGGCGTCCACGGCGGTCGGGAGTAAGATTGAGAATGAGAT
>JBEHXD010000308.1:0-6700 GCA_048498875.1 Verrucomicrobiota bacterium | reverse complement strand
CATGTAGAAACGTCCATCACTTCCATCTTTTGCGACTTCGTTTCCGTCGAACTCGCCAGCGCTGGCCTCTTCGACTGCAGCGACCAACTGGTCCTCAAGCTCAAACAGCGCGGACAAGTCGGAACTCCCGTAGCGAAAACTTATGATGACAGCTTGTTCTGACATGCTTTGCCTAACGTTAAAGGTCAGACACGGAGGGACGCAGTCCCGGAGTTGTCTGTGCCGTCCGGTTGGCCTGCTTCTTTATTGAGGTGGATGCATTCTACGACGCCATGGTTCGCTCGGCGAGTTCCGGACTGCCTGCCAGCCCGGTGGCAAATCGGCCACTTCAAGGACGCTCGAGTCCATCTCAACAATATGCTTCAGGCAAACCACCCGACCATCAGGCACGGAAGCGTTGCTGCTTCCAATGAATTGCCATCCGTGATCATCGGCATCATGCGAGACTGAAAGTATCGGCTCTTTCTTTTCGAGTACCTGACGCACGGTGATCGCACCGCAATTCTCGGGCTGATCAAACGGCCAAGGTTACGCAGCACCAATCGCTTTGCGCTTCTTGAATTTCGACTTCAGCCACGAGATCATGGAATTTCGGCCAGCGTTAAAGGTCAGACACGGAGTGGTCCATGGCGTTTTGTTCGGCCTCTTTCTTCACGGGAGGGGGAGTGGTGTCAAAACCGCACCAGCACTTACGGAGCGAAAACCATCGGCGCACCAGGAATGCCCCGCGACAGTGGAAAGGAGCTGTTCGAACCATTCTTCGCTTATTTCCGTATCGGCGACCACAGCGAATACTTTCAGGAATTGAGGCGCGTCGGCATCACGACGAATCCAGATTCCGGGGGCTCGGTTCGCGGCGGCAGCGGTCCATGATTCGACCAGCGCAACCTCGGTGGAGAACTCACACCAAGCATCGGCAAAAGGGCCGTCAAAATGATGCATGGGAATATACCGTATACTCCCACCAAAACGCTCCCTCACGCTGGATGGACTCAAGTTTGCACGTCGCGCGAAGTCTTTCTTACGCTCTTTGACGTCAATCGACATTCTTTCGGCCGATCGATTCAGCTCAGACACGAGGACTGAAGGTCCGAATTGTCTGTGGCGGTTGGTTTGGCTCCTTCCTGAAGATCTCAACAGCGCACAACCCAAACCCCATGACGAGGAGCAAAGAGGAGAGGTGAATCACGAGCGTATTCCTGCTCAGGAAAAAAACCTGGTCTGCGAGGTAACACGCCATTTGGAGGACCGAAGCGCCAATCGCGAAAACGAAAAATGACCACCGCTGCCTGGCGAGGAGGGATTTTCGGATGAGGAAAAAAACAGTAACACAATAAACGGCAATAAGCGTATTCAACAGTGTTGCGAGACCATCGATCACCGCCAGCGCCCGACTCTCGATCCCGGAAACTTCTTCAGGAACGAACCGCATCTTCAACCCAGGCGCGTGCTTTCCCTGGGCGATAAACAACAGACTCGCCCCGGCTGGCACGACATTCAGCCAGCACCACACGGATAAGACCAATACGCCCTTTTTTAACATGACGGAATTCTTTTGCCGGACGTTTGAGCTCAGCCCCGCCGGTTTACCGGCGTTGGCTGTAATGACTGGTTCGCCTCTTCTTCCTGCCAGACGTCTTCGTAGCCGGAGCGATCAATGATGAATTTATAGCCGGAAGGAAGTCCGAGGTAGGGGAGGGAAATCGGAAGAAGATCAATCAGATGGCTGGCGCAGAGCGGTTGATAGAAATCCGGAACCGTGGAGTACTCGCCTGCCCAAACATACCAACTCGCACTACCGTCTGCATTCTTTTTTCGAACGCCGTAAATCGGACTGCGCGCCAGGGTAGCTACGGCAACGCCCACCCGATCTTCGGACGCGCATGCGCTGAATGTCACGCCATACTTGGTGCAAAGCTGCTTTTGGGCTTCGATGTGTGCGTCAGTCATCTTCCGGCGAACGTCTCAGATCAGTCACGCCCGCCAGGCGGGCAAGCCGTCTCGTTTGAATAACTGGCCATGTGCAGCGGAAGCATCATCGACGATTTAGGTGAGATCAAGGGCGTTGCGCGGTGGATGATTGGTTCGCCTGTCTCCTTTCTTTCGGGTCGACGCCTTCCAGAAGTCGCTTCTCCGCCTCCGACTTTGGCCACAATACAGTCTCCTCTTTGGGATCGCCGGGATTGCCGCTGAAAACCCAGGCGCTTTCGAGGTGATCATCCGCTCCAGCGAAAAGCATAATGCAATCGCGCTTTCTTTCTTCTTCGAGAACGAACGATATCAGCGGAACGGCTATTGCGGACCGAGTGAAATACCGAAGGCGCTTCTCGACATCCTTGAACTTGGTACCCGGCGGGAGTGCGCGAACCTCGTCTTCGGTCAGGTTTCGTCGCGCACTGGGGAGGGGCTGCTCCCTTGCCCCCACCACACAGCCAGCCAGAGCCAGAAGAAGAATGAGCGACAGGCCTCTCATGTCGGCGAACGTTCAAGATGAGCCATGCCGCTTCAGCGGCATTGGCTCTGGCGGTTGGTTAGCCCTCATTTTTTGCCTGAGGACTTCGAGTCCGATGCTACGGTGGCGTTTGGGGTTCTTCCCATGGATTACTCCAAGAAACTTTCCCTCTTTCTCTCGGAGGTAGTACTCGCCGCAGCTGGAAACGTAGGCCTGATCCGGAGCGCCAAAAAGAACAAATGCCCACCGCGTCCCGACAGGAAAGGTCGTAACGTAAGGCCGGCACTGAAACCCGTTGTTGCCAAAAACGAGCTGCTCATGCGTCACGAAATTCTTCGGTCCGCTAAGAACCTCTTCGATCTCCAAAACCATCGCATCCGGATTGGGCTCATCTAACGGATTGGAACTGGGTAAATGCTGAGACAAGATGGAATCCGGCGACCTTTCGCGCTGCGCAGAAACGTACACGAAACGGTGTTCTTTGACCCGGGCGACGACCACGACGGCATTCGGATTTGCAGCCATGTCGACAAAAGCACCAGCCCACCCGCAATCACAACCGAGCCCAACGGTCGCGGAAATCAGAAAGCCAACAACGAAGTGCCATGTTCTCATGCTTTGGCTAACGTCTCAGCTCAGACATGAGGACCGAGGGTCCGAATTGTCTTTGGCAGTTGGTTGGGGTCGGTTGCCTTCGAAAACAATGTGTCATTCGATCAAGAGGTGAATTCGCTTACCTTCAGGATCAATCTCTTCCACTAGCCGCCACACGAGGTCAATCTCAGGCTCTTCAGCAGCATATCCAATCCCTTCTTTCGTCCGCATAGTAACTCCACGACTATGAGACTGGAATACAGAAACAATCTCGCCGCTCCGGATTTTAGCAACAGCGGCGTCCCAGCTGATCATCTGAAAATCCTGACTTGCTTTGAACGTCGAGCCAACAGAGCCGTGAGTTTTGGACCTCGTGGAAGTGCATCCGCTAACCGCGAGCAAAAAGCTGAGGAAAGCTAAAAACTTCATCTTTTGTCGAACGTTTAAGGTGAGCCGCGGCCGCTCGGGGCCGTTGGCTCCGACGCCTGGTTCGGCTCCTTGGATTCAGGAAGTAGGTGCGACATTTCGTGTGCGAAACTCACCTGAGCTGATCGACTGACTCGAAGGCCGCTCGATTTCGTTCGACGAGTTGCTGAAGGGCATCGTCGGCCCAAAATTCTTCAGGCAGATCCTTATCCAACACGGCCATTTTGCTTTCATCAAAATGCTTGAACACCTCTTCAAGTGATGGGCGATCTTTCAATCCCTTCGCTAGGTGCGCTTGTACGTCGGTCGGCAACATCGCGATCGCCCGCTGACATAGGGCAGCGGCCTTCTTGCGTCCGAATTGGTCAAAGGCTCGTTTGGCGACCGGAAGCAATTCCGGGACGTTGTAGGCAGCTTGGGCGAAGCCGCCGTTACCGACCTGATAGTTGATGTCGTAACACGCGTAGAAAAACTGAACACATTCCGGCCAGCCGGAGAACTGTTCATGGCGCTCGTAGAGAGCGGAAGCGACATCTTCTACGAAGTCGCGATGCTCTGGGTCATAGGGCCCATCGCGATGGTCCGCCAGAATTTGCTTCATGCTGAGACGATAGGACCTCATGCGTTCGCTTGGTTGCGATTTGGCTGGGGGCTGAATCGCGGAGTTGGAAGCATCTTGGCCGAAGGCTCTAGCGCAGACGAGTGTTAGCACTCCAAGGCAGCTCAACATGATCTTGCGCGGTGTCATCTTGCCGAACGTTTCAGCTCAGATACGAGGACCGAAGGTCCGAGTTGTCTGTGGCGGCTGATGGGGCTCTTCTTTCTTAAATTTCATTTAACGTGGTTAGATCTGCGCCGGGAAAATCTTCTGCAGACTTCTTTGAGATCCAATACGCAAAGCCTGCCTCTGACCAAGTTACCTCATCCGGCTTCTTTTCATCTCGATAAATAGTCGCGACAAAGTCGTTCGCATAGAAGCGGCCCTTCGACATCGCTTCTTCTTCATTGGCCGCGCTAATCCAAACCGCCTTTGATGACTCGAAATCGGTTCCATGCTGCTGATTTGAGTCACGCTCCACTGGCGACTCATAACCGAAAATAAAAAGAAAGCGGTTCATGCTTTGCCCAACGTCTCAGATCAACCTCGCCCATCGATCGGGCGAGCCGTCCCTTTTGAATAACCGGGCCATATGAAACGCGAACGTGATCGACAACCACGGGACATCAAGGGCGTTGCGCTGTGGGTGACTGCTTCAGCTTTTCTTCTTCGCGTAGCACTTCCACTTTAGCCCAGTCGGTGACTTCTTTTGTGACAGGCCAGGCCAGGACTGAAAAACGTGCGTGCGAAAAAATTCGCAAGATCGCTCCGGTAGACATACCGATAGTAAACATGCCCCACAGCGGATCGACAAAGAAATAAAGGGCGAAGCTAAGGCCGATGATAAAGACAATTGGAATAAATGAAAGCGGTCTAAACGCGATTAGACTCCAAACTGTCGGCTTCTTATTTCGGAATGTCGCAAGCGCTTCCAGATGACGTTTTTGATATTTTGTGAGATTCATATTTCTTCGCTGAACGTCTCAGCTCAGACACGGAGGGCAGCGGAACTGCCCGGAGTTGTCTGTGGCGATTGTATTGGTGTTCCAACGTGGTTTGGTCCGGGTTCACGGAAGTCCAAAACGGGAGTGAAGCCGGACCGGGCTACGGGACTGATGTCCGGTAAACTCATCTTGGGTGGAGGGGCATCGGCAGTTAATTTGCTGGCCGGTCGCAGTACGAACATGTGGCGCGTTTCTTTTTTCGCAGGAACTCGAACCAAATCTCGCCCGCGGCCGGTCAGCATTATGGTCCGGTCATGCATCCTCTGGGAGCCGACGTTATCCACGTCCCGCACAATACAGTCTGCAGCCCGGGCCTCCATCACAAAACCAAATCCACCATGAACTCGATTGATTATGTGGCCTCCGTGGCCATGGACTGGGGAGACAAGGAACACGCGGTGGCGCAGCAACTGCGTGACGGCCCCATCGAACCACACCGGTTGCCGGCAACGCCCGAAGCGCTGCACGGCTGGCTGGAAAAACTCGGACAACGCTGTGGCCACCAGCCGGTGGCCCTGGCGATTGAAGCCGGGCGCAATGCGGTCCTGCATGCCCTGGCCAGCTATCCCTGGCTGACGATTTATCCCGTACATCCGGCGACGAGCGAACGCTTCCGCAAAGCGTTTACTCCGTCGGGAGCGAAGGACGATCAGCCCGATGCCCTGGTGTTGCTGACCATCCTGCAGCAGCACCGCTCGCAGCTGCGACCGTTGCAACTCGACACGGCGGCCACCCGCGAACTGGCGGCTTTGACCGAGATCAGACGCGGAGCCATTGACCGGCGCACCACGTTTGCCTGTGAGCTGCAAAGCACTTTGAAGACCATGTACCCGCAGGCGCTGGCCCTGTGCGGCGCTGACCTGTGGACCCCTCTGGCCTTGGACTTCCTCGAACGCTGGTCCGAACTGGCGCAACTCCAGCGGGCCCGGCCGGAAACCCTGCGCGACTTCTACACCGCGCATAACAGCCGCCGGCCCGACGTCATTAAACGCCGCTTGGAACTGGTCGCGCAGGCCCGGCCGCTCACCACCGACCGCGTCGTGATCGCACCTGCCATCCTGCAAATCCAATTGCTGGTCGCGGTGCTGCGCGCCTTGCAGGCGCAAATCGAACCGGTGGAAGCGCGCATTGCCGCGCTCTTTGCCGTTCATCCCGAGGCCCCGTTGTTTGCCAACCTGCCGGGGGCCGGTCCCGCACTGGCGCCACGGTTGCTCGTGGCCTTCGGCACCGACAGGCAACGCTATCCCTCCGCCGCCAGCATCCAAAAATACGGTGGTGTCGCCCCGGTGCGTGAAAAAAGCGGCCGGCAGATCTGGACCCATTGGCGCTGGAATGCCCCGAAGTTTTTGCGACAGTCCTTCGTCGAATGGGCCGGACAAACCGTGCCCAAATGTGCGTGGGCGAAGTCCTACTACCGCCAACAGCAACGGGCGGGCAAGCGCCACCAAACCATCCTGCGTGGTCTCGCCTTCAAATGGCTGCGCATCCTCTGGCGCTGTTGGCAGGACCATGTGCCGTACAATGAAGCCCATTACGTTCAATCTCTCACTCAACGCCGCTCTCCACTCGCCCAATCACTCACTGCCGCCTGAACTTTTTCCTTGCCCGGTTGCCCTCAGGAGTTGG
>JBEHXD010000307.1:0-6716 GCA_048498875.1 Verrucomicrobiota bacterium | reverse complement strand
TCGGAATTTAAAGCGTGCTCACAAAAACTGTGGCCTCACACGGGACGGTTTGAACCAATCGAAGGACGTGTCACCCACCTGACGACATGACGAAGGTAGGGCGGATTATCCCTAATCCGCCGAGGCGCGTACGAAAACGGTTGAGATAAGCGATTATCATGAACGGCGGATTAAGGATAATCCGCCCTACCATTTCTAATTTATTTCCGGCCACAATTTTATTAGAAATGTACCAAGTCCAAAAACGGCAGAAGCGGCTATACATCGCGCGGTCAGGGGTGATACCTGCGGTGTACAGCCGCTCCTGCAAAAGAACGGGAAACTGAAAATTATTTCGAACGGGCGAGGACTTTCTTTTTCTCCGACTGAAATTCCTTTTCGGTGAGGATGCCTTTCTTGCGAAGCTCATCGAGCTTGCTCAAATCGTTGTAGAGATCGCCAGTCATGCCCGGGTGTTCGGCCGCGGCTGGAGCAGCGGAGGCGGAGGCGGAGGCTGGTGCGGGAGCGTTGGCCTGCTCCATTTCGGACGCGGTGAGCGCCTTGAAGACAATGGTCGCATTCGCATACCCGGTTCCAAAAAATGGCTTGTTGGAAGTGAGTTCGAGGATCTTCATCTGCTTGCCCAGGCCGGCGCAGTATTTTTCCGCGTCCGCTTTGACTTCGTCTCTCATCACATCGGTGTCGCGGGTCAGGGCGGTCCGGGCGGTGCGGGTGAGGGAGAAAGTGTTTTCGCCGACCGAGGTCACCGCGGACGGGACCGATTTGGCGTGGGAGAATGCGGGGCAGCCTAAAAGCGCAATGCCGACCGCGCATGTGGAGAAAATCCGGCCGAGGGTAATTGGTTTCACGCCCGCCACAACAGCAGGCCGGAAGATCAGGTCAAGTTTGCGGTGAAGGAAAACGGGAGGCGGATTTTCCCGTCATTGGACGACTTTCACCGGCTGGACGCGCTGTCCGTCCTGGATCCGGTCGCCGGGGTAAAGAATCACTTCGTCCCCTTCCTTCAATCCCTCAAGGACCTGCGTTTCCATGCCGCTTGAACGTCCGGGAGTGACGGGCACCAGCACGGCCTTGCCCTCGCGAACGACATAGGCGGACCAGCCGGAAGCGCGGCGAAATAATGATGACACCGGTACCTTGGTAACCTTCTCCGCTTCCCAGACAATGACACGGCCCTCGACCCGGAAATTGTCGCCGAGGGTGGCACGGTCAGCCAAAGGGGTGGTGATGTCGGCGACCACGTTCACTCGTTGTTCCTCGACCCCGAGGGCCGAGATTTTGGTGAACGCGGCGGGCTCGACGAGTCGCACGCGACCATCGAGCGGCTTGGGCCCACCCCATTGTTCGAGTTCGACTTTGGTTCCCGGTGCGAGCGCTGCGCCGTCGCGCGAGAGCAGTTCAATGACGACCTCCAGATCCGCCGGATCCCCGAGGTCGAGAATCGGCGTGCCCGCGGAGACGGGGCGTTCGCTTTCCTGAAAAACGTGCAACACGCGGCCGGCGACGGGTGAGCGGACTTCCACCAGTGCGGTAGACGCGGCACCCGCGGGACTGGCCCCTGCCAGCTCCGCTTCCGCGGCGCGCAATTCGCCTTCCGCGCCGGCCACTTCACGGGCGGCGGTGGTCTCGCGCATCTGTGCGCTCTCCAGGTCCTGCGGAGAAACTGTCTTGTCGGAAAACATTTTTTCCACGCGCTTCAATTCGCTGATCGCCAGGGTGTGGGCGGCGCGGGTCTTTTCGAGCAGGGCGAGAGCGGACTCCCGCCGGGCCTCGGCCATCGCCCGTCCGCGCGTGTCGAGCGGGGACGCCGTCATGGGTTCGATCAGCGCGAGCACGGCACCGGGGGTGATTTCCGCGCCCGGTTTGAAGGGTACGCGTCGCAGCTGTCCGTTGACCGGGCTCGACACCACGTAACGCTGACGGATGCGGGTTTTTCCCTCCTCGCTCACGGTCGCGCGCAACGGCCCGATCGTCACCCGGGCGGTTTCCACCACAGCGGGGCGCGGGCGCAGGCCAAAGCCGAGCAGCACAATCAGCGCGATACCGGCGAGATAAGGCAGCCAGCGGAATGGCCGGGATTTTTTCGGAGGAGAGGAAGCGGTCATGGGAAATTAGTGCGAGAAGGGGGACTGGTCTGGAAAATTATTCGGGCGCTTTGAGCGCGGCGATGAGGTCGATCTGTTTCAATTGCCGCAACACGAACAAGGCGGAAAGTGTCGACGCGATCGCCACGGTCACCACCGCAAACGAATACGTGTAGGTGGTGAACACGAGCGGCAGGCGGATCGTTTCGGTATTGATCGAGCTTACGATGATCGTGGTCAGTCCCGTGCCAAGCAGAAGGCCGATCGGTACGGCGATGCAGGCGAGAATTACCAGTTCGATCACGAGCACGGCGCCGACTTCCCTTTGGGTCATGCCAATGACGCGCAGGGTGGCGAGTTCGCGCGCGCGTTCCGCGAGCGAAATGCGCGCATTGTTATAAATCACGCCAAACGCCACAATCACCGCGAACGTCAGGTAGATCGTCTGGATCAGGCCCATGCTTTGCGCGGTGGTTTCGCGAAAACTCTGTCGCATGGTTTCCTTGATCGCCACGGTGCTGACCCGCGGGATTTCCTTCAGCGCGGCGAGAAATTCCGCGCGCCGCGACATGTCGAGTCCGACACTCGCGCCGGTGATGACGTCGCCTTCCTCCAGAAAGCGATTGATGGCATGCAATTCCATGTAGGCGGCGATGCCGGTAAAATCCTCGGCGGTGGCGACCAGCGGAATGCTTTTGACCGGACGTTTGCCTTCCAAGGCCTCGACGATCACCTCATCGCCCACCTTGGCGCCGAGGACCGTCGCGAGTTTGGCGGACATGATCAGTCCGTGATCGGGCGGAGCGATCTCGTGTCCCGCCGCATCCACGGCCCGACTGTGCATCCCGCCCGGAAGCAGGCTGCGAAGAGCAATCTGCCGGCTGCGTCCCTGAAAATGAATTCGGACGGCGGCGCTGCGGGAGGGTTCGAGGCTGGTGATGCCCGGCAATTGGGCGAGTTCGTGGGCGATGCGGGCGGAGGAAGGTTCGACGAGGCCCAGATTGATGTCCTGGCGCTGCACGACATCCCATTGAAATTCGAGCACCTCGCGAATGCCGGCCTTGAAGGTATTGGGCAGGATCAGCAAGGCGGTGGCCAGCGCGAGGCCGGCGACGGTGAACAAGGCCTGCATGGGCCGGCGCTCAAGATTGCGCATCGCGATGCGGAACGAGTGCGACAGCAGCCGGCGCAGTCCGATGCGTTCGATGAATGCCGGACGGAAATTGGCCGGCGGCTCCGGCCGCATCGCCTCGGCCGGGGGCAGGTTCGCCGCGCGCCGCACCGAACTGATGACGCCGAGCGTGATCACGCCGAGACCTACGCCCAAGGCGGCCCCCACCGCCACGGGATCGAGGCGGAAGTACAGATTGGGAAAGCGAAAAAACAATTCGTACATGTCCACGAGTTTGTGACCGAGTCCGATGCCGCCCAACAGACCGAACAACACACCGGCCGTCACCATCACGAATGCAAATTTCAGATAGTGCACGACGATCTGGCGGTTCGAGAAACCGAACGCTTTCAGGATCGCGATCTGCTCGCGTTGGAGCGAAAGCAACCGGGAGAGCACGGCGTTGGTCATGAAGGCGGCGACGCCCAGGAAGACGGTCGGAAAGCCGATCGAGAGCAGCGTGAGCACGCGAATCTCATCGGACACGCGGATGTGCGATGGATGATCCTTGCGCCCAAACGCGCCGAGGCCGCCGTAGGGTTGGAGCAGGCGGTCGAGGGCGCCGATGACCGACCGCTCATTGGTGCCAGGTGCCAGCGTGAGGGAAACGTGATTGAAAGCGCCGTAGAGGTCCCACGCCGTGGCGACTTCCTTGTATGGCATCCAGAAAATTCCGAACGTGCGGTTGTCCGGCAGCGCGGCGCCCGGACGGGACTCAAAGATATATTCCGGCGACAACACGATCCCGCTGATCCGAAAGGATTGCCGGCGACCGTTGAGCAGGGCGGTGAGGGTATCGCCGGGATTGAGGGAATTGGCCTTCGCGAACGCCTCGCTCACCAGCACGTTTCCCCGCGAACCCGGCGCGAGCCAGCTGCCGCGGCGGAGAAAAAGCCGGTTGAGTTCCGGATCGCCAAAGTCCGGCAGGGAACGAACCAATCCGCTGGCCGGCTCCGTAATGCCGGGAAGGTCGAGGGTGACGGGAACCGAAAGATCGGGCTGGGCGGTGGCCACGCCCGGAATTTCTCGGATGCGATCGATCAGGTAGTTGGGGGCGCGTTTGAGGGAGGCGAAAACCTCGGCGAAATGATTTGCCTGGTAATATTCGGCGCGGGTCGATTCGAGTGAATGAATCAGGCTTCGCGCCATGATCAGCATGGCGAGGCCGCAGGCCATCACGAGCGACACCGCTCCCGCCTGGCCGGCGAGCCGGCGCAGATCACGGAACAGTTTGCGGTCGAGGTGGGGAATCACAGGGGGAAATCTCAAAGGCCACTGGCCAAATTTCAAAATGGGGTCAGGGAGAGGAAAAAATTAACCACGGAATAAACGGAAAACACGGAAGGAGTTTGGGCCACGAAAAGTCACGAAAATCAGAGGCTTCGTTTGAAGGTGCGTGCGCCTATAGGCGCGGGAAAGTGGTTCGCTTCGGTAAAGATATTTTTGTGACTTTTTGTGGCGAAATTTCTGAAGGATTGGGTTGTCTTCAAACCCGTTTGTCATCCTGAACGAAGTGAAGGATCCACGGTCGCGAATATGATGTTGCCTGCGCGCGCGTGGATTCTTCGCTGCGCTCAGAATGACGGGAGTCGGGGATTGGGAGGTTTGAACGCACTTTTCAGGCGAAGAGGCTTTGGACTTTGGCTTTTGGAGTTTTGAAATTTGCGCGCTTCGCGCCTTACCATTTCAGTGTGGCGGGGGCCACGCGGGCGGCGTTTCTCCGCTCCTGTTGCACGCGTCCGTCGGAGAAATGGATCACGCGGTCCGCCATGTCGGCCATGACGGCGTTGTGCGTGATCACGACGGTGAGCGTGCCGAGCTGGCGGTTCACCCGCTCGAGGGCCTCGAGTACGACGATGCCGGTGCGAACATCGAGGGCGCCGGTGGGTTCGTCGCAGAGCAGGACTTCGGGCCGTTTCGCGATGGCGCGGGCGATGGCCACGCGTTGCTGTTCGCCGCCGGATAGCTGGGCGGGAAAATGATCCATCCGCGCGCTGAGTCCGACCATCGCCAGGGCTTCCTCCGGCGCGAGCGGATCGCGGGCGATCTCGGTGATCAGGCCGACATTTTCGCGCGCAGTCAGACTGGGGATGAGGTTGTAGAACTGAAAAATAAATCCCACCAACTCGCGGCGATAACGGGTGAGCTCGGTTTCGTTCGCGTGCGTGAGAGTGACGTCCCGGTAGCGCAGTTCGCCGTTGGTGGGAATATCGAGTCCGCCCAGCTGGTTGAGCAGCGTGGTTTTTCCGCTCCCTGATGGACCGAGCAGTACGACGAACTCCCCCGCATTCAAATCGAGGTCGACGCCGTCGAGCGCACGGACCTGGGCGGTGCCTTCCCCATAAATCTTGGTCAGCCCACGAACGTGAAAGACGGGAGTTTGCGCAGAGGTGCGGACCTGAGTGGTGGGAGTGTTCAAACGGGCGCCGTCAGCAGATTTGCGGCATCGGGGACTGTAGCGTGGGCCACCTCACGTGCAAACCAAAGCCCGGAAATTACCACAGCTGTGAGCGTGGGTGATAGGGCTGAGAAGGGCGGGTAACAAGAATGTAGCAGTGGCGGAGGTAATGCCGCGGACCCAGCCGTCTGACGACGGCTGCTACAGTTGCGGGTTCTGCGGCTGAATTATTTCCCGGGCTGGCAGAAGCACGAGGACTTGATGGCGATGTCGGCCTTGGTCCAGATCCGTGCGAAGCGGGTGCGCATTTCGGCGGCTTCCTCGTCCTTGCCCTGGATCGAGAGACTTTCGGAGAGCCCATAAAGGGACCAGCCGTTTTCCGGCAGACGCTTGAGGTCGGCGCGGTAGACTTCCTCGGCCTCGGGATAGCGATGTTCCGCCATCAAGGTTGCCCCCAGTGAGTGCCGGGCAGGCAAAATCCAGGGCGGAGGTTCGTCGTAGTGAAGCGCGTCCTCGAGTTTCACGGCTTCGCGCAATTCGGCCAGGCCGGCGTCGACCTTGCGATCGCGGTAGAGAATTTCGCCTTCGACCATGTGCGCGGCGATGGCGACGATGGCGAGGGTGGGATTGTTGCCAAATGTGCCGTCGGCGTGCACGAGTTTCGCTCCGGCGAGAAAAGCGGTTTGTTCGTCGCGGGCGGATGAGACGTCACCCTTGGCGGCGAAGGCGATGGCGCGCGCGGCGTGACGAAACGCGCGGCTGAACGGGAGGTAATCCGGATGTTCCCCGATGGCGAGCACGTCGTCCCAGCGTCCGAATCGCAACAGCACCTCATAGGGCATCGCGACGAAGCCATCGACTCCAGAGGCATATTCTTTGAGGAAATCCTCCGGCAGTCCGTCCACGAGGTCGTGGATGTGTTTGATCGCGAGCGCGCTTTGTCCGGTCATCATTGCGGCATACGCGAGCATGTGTTCGTTGTGCGCGTTGTAGGCGAGGATGAATCCGTGCGGCGGGCCGGCCACGGCCCGAACAAGTTTGACCGCTCCGACGGCCTTCAGGT
>JBEHXD010000306.1:0-6725 GCA_048498875.1 Verrucomicrobiota bacterium | reverse complement strand
CTGCCGGTGCCCGAGATCCAGAAGTTCACGGTGGAAGGAGGTATGCTTGAAAACTAAGTTCAATGAGATCGGCCAGGATTTCTGGCAGATGTTGACCGAGGTCCCGGGATGGCCCGACGCCCCGAGGAATATGCGAATCTGGCGGGCCGTGCCGATCGTGCTTCCGTGTGTGGTCATCCTTTTGCTTCTGGGCTGGAACAACCTGATCCGGGATCCGCAGATGGAAGGCGAACGCGCGTCACAGCAGGTGTTGCGGGACCAGGAAAAGGAACTCGACGCACTTCGTCTCAGTGTTTCCGACCAGCAAGCCGGCGAGTTGTCCGCCCGGGCGGCCCTGGCGGAAAAGCAGATTGTCAACGGCACGAAGGATCTTCCGCCGTTGCTCGAGAAGTTTAAAAAAATGGCTAATGACCGGGAATGGTCGGGCAGTTTTCAGGCGTCCGACTTGTCCACGGAAACCAAGGAATCGAACTCCGCACTCAGTTTTTATGCGGTGCGGGCCAAACTGTCGGCCGGACCGGGAAATCCTGAAGCGTTTACCTCCTTAATCGCTCTGCTTGATGAGTTTTCCGCATCGGAAAAGAGAATCGACCTTACCCGTTTGAGTATTCGTGCCGATGAGCAGGGACGGTACGCCACGGAGCTTAACCTCCGGTTGGTGGGCCGCAATCTCGATGAGAAAGTTACTCAATAAACCCTGGTTTGTTGCCGTCATGGCCATCGCTGCACTGGCGTTTGTGGCGCATGCGGTGTTTCCCAATGGGCACAAGTTTGTCCTGGGGGCTGCCGGGGCGGGGGATGCGGGTGCTGCGGCACCTGAGGGCGATCAATCTTCAGAGGAAACAGGCCGGGCCAACATTTTTGCCATTGTCCGCAATCTTCAACTGCCCGCACCGATGCGCGATCCGTTTGCGGTGCAGGTGAAGGAGGTTGCTGAGACGGCCGCCGAAAAAGCCGTGATTCCGGATGCGGTTGAATCGGTGCACTTGTCCGCGGTCTGGACCCAGGACGGTAAAACCCTCGTGTTGATCAACGACAAGATCTGCGAGAACGGTGACGAAATCGGCCGCATTAAAATCGATGCGGTGACCCGCGAGGGCGTCTGGCTTTCGCACTGGAAAGGGCGGGATTTCGTGCGCGTCGGGGGAAGTTTCACTCTCAACACGCCGATGGGTAAGAACCAGCGCGTGGCCAGTTCACTTTGAAAGCGATGAATTCCCGCCCCATAATTTTTTCCACGACCTGTTTCTGCGCCCTGATGGTGGCGGCAACTTTGCCGGCATTGGCGGAAGACACGTCTCCGGCACCCGCGGTGACCGAGACCGCCGTGGTCGCGCCCGCGCCCGCCCCCGTCGCGGCCCCTGCAACGGTGGTATCCCCGGCTCCGGTTCACGGCGTGCCGGCGTCCGTGCCCTCGACCCTGTTTAGTTTCAGCGCCGAGGAGGTTCCGATCAAGCAGGCCCTCGCGCTGTTTGCCCGCGCCAATCGTCTGAACATCGTCCCGGATCTCGACATCGAGGGAAATGTCACGGTGGATTTCCACGATCTGCCGCTCGATCTCGCGATGAGCGCCCTGTTGGACGCCAACGGCTATTACTTTTCCCAGGAAGGCCAGCTCATCCGCGTGAAGAACCGCGAGACGCGTCTGTTCCAAATCGACTATATCCATGTTACGCGTTCCGGGCAGGGCTCCAATGCCGTGCAGATCAGTTCCGGTGGTGGTGGCGGCAGTGGCAGCAGCGGGGGGAGTGGCAGCAGTGGCTCTTCCGGCGCCAGTGGCGGTTCGGGCAGCGAAGGGTCGACCATGACGCTGACGAATACCTCCACGATCAATTTCTGGGGTGATTTGAATGAGCAGCTCAAAACGATGATTTCGGACAAGGGCAGCTTCACGGTGAACAGCCTCGCCGGTACGGTGATGATTCGCGATTCGCACCGGAATGTGGAGTCAATCGCCCAATTTATTTCCAGCGTCACCTCGAGCGTCGTCCGCCAGGTCGACATCGAGGTGGAAATCTACGAGGTCGCGCTGAACGATTCCCTGCAGCTCGGGGTTAACTGGTCTTACATCGCCGACAACCTGAACACGACATTCGATACAATCCCCGGTGGCACTCTCGGATTGTCTTCCGCGGGTGGCTTGATCGTTCAATCCCCCATCTACGGTCCCGCACCTAGCGAGCCGGGTATTCGCATCGCCCATCAGCGCGGCAATCTTTCCGCCGTCCTCGATGCGCTCAAGCAACAGGGCAGTCTGAAAATCGTTTCCACGCCGCGCCTGCGCACGCTGAACAACCAGCCGGCGGTCGTTCGCGTGGGGCAGGATTTGCCAATTTTTCTCCGTCAGGTGACCACCGCTCCCGGCAGCCCGCCCGTCACGACCGTGACCGAGTCGGTCCAAACCGTGACGGTCGGTACGGTGCTTTCGATCACGCCGCAAATTGCCGCCGATGATTTGATCACGCTCGATCTCACCCCTGCGGTAAGTCGCCTGGTCCGCATCTCCTCCTCGGCCACGGGCGATACCAACGCGCCGGTGATCGATATCCGCCAATCTTCGTCGATCGTCCGCGTGCGGGACGGAGCTACGATCGTCATGGGCGGTCTCGTGCAGGACAACGCTTCCACAACCCACCGCAAAATTCCGATTCTCGGCGATATTCCGCTGCTCGGTAAGGCCTTTTCCGGGGAATACAAAACTTCCGAACGCACCGAATTGGTTTTCTTCCTGACGCCGCGCATCATTCACGACGCCGCTTCGGAGAAGTCGGTGAAACTCGCCTCCGCCTCGAAGTAATTTTTCCGCGCCTGTCATGATTCATCAGACCTACAAAGTGCTTTTGGTCGAGGACGTGCTCTTGATTGCCAAGATCACGGAACAGATGCTCAAGAAGTCCCCGACGCATACGTATGTCTCGACGCATAAGAGCCGGCTCTCGGATTCAATTGCAGCCCTCAAGGCGGAGGAATTTGACGTCATCCTGCTCGACTTGAATCTGCCGGACAGCCGCGATCTTGCGACATTGACTGCCATTGTGGAAGCCGCGCCCGAGGTGCCGATCGTGGTACTCACCGCCACGGGCAGCGATGAAGTCGGTCTGCGCGCGGTGCAGATGAGCGCCCAGGATTTCCTGCTCAAAGGCGATTTCAATTACCTGACGCTCGATCGTTCGATCATCTACGCCATCGAACGCCACCGCCTGCAGCGCACAATCCGCCAGCTCGCGGTGCTCGACGAGCTCACGGGCCTCTACAACCGCCGCGGTTTCAACACGCTCAATCCCGACGTGCTGCAGCGGGTGAAACGCGGTGATTCGCGTGGTTATTTGTGTTTCTTCGACCTCGATCGCTTTAAGCAGATCAACGATGAGCTCGGTCACGCCAAAGGCGACGACGCGCTGAAGGAATTTGCCGCGACGCTCCGTTCGGTTTTCCGCAAGGACGCGCTGCTGGTCCGTCTCGGTGGCGATGAGTTCGTGGCCATGGGCGTGGAACAGCAGACCGGCCAGATCGAAGAAACGTTGAAGGCGCTGGAGGCTGTTTTGAACGCGCGAAATGCCACGGGCACTTCCGGGTTCAACCTGCAGTCGAGTGCGGGCGTGACCTACTTTGATAAAAACGGGCCGGACACCCTCGAGGAGCTGACTGCAGCCGCCGATGCCGAGCTCTACAAAAACAAGGAAGCCCGCCGCTATGCCCGGAAAATGCAGCAACAGGCGGCGGGCGTACTCCATTCGCAGGAGGAACGTCGATGAACGCGCGGGCCAAACAGGATCCGGGCGTGGAGATGGCACTGCGGCTTCGTTATGCCTGTGAAGCACACGATCGCACGATCGGAAGTCACCTGGACCGCGTGACGCGCTATGCTTGCGAAATTGGCCGTCTGGCCGGCCTTTCCAAGGCGCGCCTGACGGAACTTTATTATGCCACGCCGTTGCACGACATGGGAAAAATCGGTGTGCCCATTGAAGTGCTTAACAAGCCGGGTGCTCTGACGCCGTCGGAGATGGAAATCGTCAAGCAACATACGATCATCGGGCATCGCATTCTGGACGGCAGCGAGTGGCCGGTGATGCAATGTGCCGCCTCGATTGCCCTTTCCCACCATGAATGTTGGGACGGACGGGGATATCCGCACGGATTGAGCGGTAATCAAATTCCCCTCGACGCCCGAATTGTAGCAGTAGCTGACGTGTATGATGCCCTGATTTCGCGCCGGACTTACAAACCTGCGTGGGAAGAGGATCGGGTGATGGCCGAGATGCGACAAATGCGGGGAATCAAATTTGATCCCGAAATTCTCGATCTGTTTGTGGATCATTTGCCTGCCATTACCGCCGCGGAGCTGGTTGTCCCCGCGCAGACGGATTGATCACGAAAATTCCCGCTCCGGCCCCCCGGGCGCAGGTGCCGGAAAATTCTTAACGGATCGAATCGCGAAGCCGTTGCAGCCGGCTCTCACAATCGTGCCGGACCAAAAGCAGGATAGTGATCATTGGCAGGGAGAACCCAAGTGCCCCAAGCACGGATTCGCCGCTGCGTATGGCAAAAAACAAGCTGGCCGCGCCGATCAGCGCACTTACCGCAATCAACCAAAGACAGATCCATTTGGTGCCGCTCAACACACTTACGGATCGCTGCACTTTCAGCATTTCTTCGGGAGAATTCATGTCGAAGGATCTAACGGATTCACCGGTCTGGACAAGCTCTCGCTCACGGGAAATGTGAAAGCATATGAGCTTTCGACGATAGGTCATATCAGTCACATAAATCCCATTTTCTCTTCTTCTGCCAGTCCTCAGCATTTCCACTAAGGAAAACACTTCTGCCCGCAACTGGGGTGAATACTCGGTGCTCAGGGCGTGGAAGGCGTGTCGCCAAAAATTTTCTGAACATTGCGGAATTCATTAGGTCGGTAGGGACATTACGTGATGTCTTCTCCTTTTCCCCCTCACTTGGCGGAGCCGAATCCTCTTGCGACCATCAATCGCCATATCCGGCAGATCTGTCTGCTGCGTGAGCAGGGTAACGTGGCAGAGGCTGAGCGCATCGAGAAAAATGAATTCGCCAACACGTTGCGCGATCTCCGACTGGCGCACGGCCCGCAAATTCTACCCCAGACCGAACTGAACGTGCTGTTCGAGGCCGAATACAAGCGGGTTGCCGATGCGGTGGTGCTGTCTGAATTGTTGATTCCCCAGCTGGTCAAATCGTTCAGCGCGGCTCCGTTTCCTGCGTCGGCGCGCCCTGCTGCTGCAGCGGCTGCTGTTCCCGCCACGCCACGTGATTCTGCGGTGCCGATTCCAAAGGCCGCCGCGGCCGCAGGCGTTTCACCGATGATCGCCGACCTGCTTGATGCTATGCTGGCTTCCGAACGCGGAGGACGGCGTCCCCTTTCTTCCCCCAGCGCTTAAAATTCGAAAACTCACCCACTATGATTACCACTACGACCAGTCCCATTGAAAAGAAAGCCACCGCCGGTAGCGAGAGTCCCATCAATGCCCGCGTTGAAGACACCTCGAATTTTTCCCGGAAGCCCACCGAACGCAAGCGGGTGCTTGTCGGTTTTGATTTGGGAACCAATGCCTCGTGCGTGCTCGCCGGTTCCGGCGACGCCAAGGATGTCGCGGTCAGCAAAATCATTCCTTCCGTCGTCGGTTATGCCCGGGAAGGTTTGGTGGACGGCATCATCGCCAACAATGCCACGATTTTGATTGGTGAAGAAGCCCTCACGCATCGGTTGCAGTTGAAGATGGTGGCGCCGTTGGAAGACGGGATCATTGCCCATCCTGCGGCAGCGAAGGATTTCATCAAGCGCCTGCGCGCGATCATCGATCCAAGCGGCGTCGCGGAAATTCGCGCCGTGATTGGTGTGCCGGCCAATGCGGCCAATGCCGCCCGCGAAGATATCCGCAGCTGTGCCGCGGGTGTTTTCGATCGTGTGTTGCTTATTCCCGAGCCGTTTCTCGCGGCTCTGGGCTTCCGCGATGACAGTCGCCTGGGCCAATCGAACTATGTCGATCCGGTCACCAACTCGCTGTTCATCGATATTGGCGGCGGCACGAGCGACCTCTGTTTGATCCAGGGCTTTTTCCCAAGTGCGGACGATCAGATCAGCCTGCCTTTTGCCGGCGACGCCATCGACAAACTCATCGAGGAGGAACTGCAGCGCACTTATCCGAACAACGGTCTTTCCCGTGCGACGATCCGCCAGATCAAGGAACAGAACTCCTACGTCGGCCCGATCCGCAAACCGATCGACGTCAAGGTGCTCATTGGCGGCAAGAGCCATACCCTGGAGCTCGGCGAGGTGATCGGTCGAGCGTGCAATCAGCTGCTCGAGAAGATTTATCCGGCGCTGACCACGCTCATTTCGCGGGCCTCGTCGGATTCCGTGGCCCAACTGCTCCAGAATATCGTGGTCACCGGCGGCGGCAGTTGCATTCGCGCGTTCGACACCGTGCTCCAGCAGCGCCTTGCCGCGGACGGGTACGAATCGCCCAAGGTCCGTCTGGCCGGCACTGATTACAAGCGGTTCGTGGCGGTCGGTGCGCTCAAGGCCGCCCGCTCCGCCCGCGAGGACCAGTGGCAGCATCTGCTGGGCTAAGTGAGGGCAGGCAGAAAGTTTTAGTAAGAAAAACGCCTCCGATGTAAATCGGAGGCGTTTTTGTTTGGAAGGTGGGGCGGGACCGCTGGGCCCGCCGTTGGAGGTGCAACAACAGGTA
>JBEHXD010000305.1:0-6758 GCA_048498875.1 Verrucomicrobiota bacterium | reverse complement strand
TGATCATCGACGTGTCGAAGGAGGCGCCCAAGCACGTGGAAGAGGCCGCGCGGGGCCACGATGTTCGCGAATTTGCCGTCTGAACAGACGGGGATCGTCACGGAAAATAATTATTCCGATCCCGGAATGTGGGGTGAGCGGTTTCAGGAGTTCAAATTTGGCACCATGGGTACGGGAGTGGCGGCGGGAGATTTCGACAACGATGGCCGGCCGGATCTGTTTGTGGTCAGCAAGACGGAGAAATGCCGTTTGTTTCGGAACCTAGGCGGTTGGAAATTTGAGAACGTGACGGAAAAAGCGGGTTTGGGCGCCGCTAACGATCCGTCGGGAAAAAGGGGGGGGTGGATGAAGAACCTAGTGGGCGGTTCCGGAGGCAATCCGGACTCGGGCGTCTGGACGCAGGGTGCCGTTTTCGCCGACGTGAACAACGATGGGTGGCTCGATCTTTATATCACCCGATTTGGCGCGCCCAATCTTCTCTTCATCAACCAGCACGACGGAACTTTCAAGGAAGAGGCAGCGGCACGTGGTCTGGCGGTCAACGATGCCTGCGGTGCGGCGGCGTTTTGCGACTACGACCGGGATGGCTGGCTCGACCTTTATTTGCAGACCAACCTCCGGGATGCGATCGGCCACCCGATCGGTCAGCGCGATTATCTGTTTCACAATCGTGGGGACGGGACATTTGAAAACGTCACTGACCGTGCCGGCATCAGCGGCGAGACGCAGGGGCACTCCGCCACGTGGTGGGATTTCGATCAGGACGGCTGGCCTGATCTCTATGTCGCCAACGATTTCGCGCCCGCAGATAAGCTCTACCACAACAATCGCGATGGGACGTTTACCGACGTCGTCAATCGCGTGGTGCCGCACACGCCGCATTCCTCCATGGGAACTGATTTGGGCGACGTGAACAATGACGGCCTGATCGATTTTTTGGTAACGGACATGGCGGCGACGAGCCGTCAGAAGGACCAGCGCGGCACGTCGAGCGTTCGCGCCCTGCTGAACAATGCGCCGGAAGATCCGGCGGTGGCGCCGCAGTACATGCACAATGCGCTTTTCCTCAACACGGGCGCCGGGGTTTGCCAGGAAGCAGCGTTTTTGTCCGGCCTTGCGGCCACCGACTGGACGTGGTCGGCGCGATTTGAAGATCTCGATAACGATGGCCGGCTCGATTTGCACGTGACCAACGGAATGGTGCGTGAACTGCACAATGTGGATCTCATAAGGTCCGTCGCCGGCCACGATTCCCCGGCGGAAAGGATGCAGGTGGAGAAAGCCAGCCCGGTTTTTGCCGAACGTCATCTTGCATTCCGGAATCTCGGCGACCTTCGGTTCGAGGACGTCAGCAAGGTGTGGGGACTCGATCAGGTCGGTGTCGGCTTTGGCGCGGCCTTTGCGGATTTCGACGGCGATGGTGATCTCGACCTGGTCTATGCCAATTACCAGTCCGGCGTGACGGTGCTGCGCAACGACAGCGATCACGGCCATCGCGCGATTTTTACCCTGCGCGGAACGGTCTCCAACCGGTTTGGCTTCGGCGCGACGCTCCGGATCGAAACCGCTTCCGGCGTGCAGGTCCGGCAGCTCGTGATCAGTCGCGGTTATCTTTCCAGCAGTGAACCGATCGCGCATTTTGGACTGGGTGAGGACACTACCATCAAGCGACTGACCGTCGAATGGCCCAGCGGGCATCGTCAGACTTTCTCCAATCTGGCGGTGGATCGTAAGTTCACGATTACAGAACCGTCCGGTCCTGCTTCACCCACGGCGCCCGTTCTTCCGGCCGGCCAGTTCACAGAGGTGAGTGATGCTCAGGGGCTGTCGCTGATTTCCGAGGAAGGCGCCCCGCAGGAAACCAATCCCCAACCGCTCGTGCCGGTGCGCTTCGACCGCCGGGGTCCTGCGCTCGTGGTGGGTGACGTCAATGGCGACGGACAGGCCGACGTGGTGTTGGGCGGTACCACCCGGAATCCGTGGCAGGTTAGGGTGGGCGCAGGTACCGGCAAATTTGTTCCCACACCCGCCGGCTCCCGCGATGAACTCTCGTCCCTCGACGACGGGCCCCTGCTGCTTTTCGACGCTGACGGCGATGGTTATAATGACCTGTTGCAAACCAAGGCCGGCGTGGCCCGCCCGGCCGGTTCTCCGGAATACCAACCGGTGCTCTGGCTCAATGACCGTCATGGCGCGTTTCATCCCGCACCGCCCGACGCGCTGCCGTTGCTGCCGATGAGTGCGGGTGCCGTGGTCGCCGCCGATTTCGATCACGATGGCCGGCTCGATCTTTTCATTGGTGCGCGCGTTTTGCCGGGCAAATATCCGTTCCCGCCTCGCAGCGCCTTGCTCATCAATCGCGGAGGCCGGTTTGAGGATGTTACGGATACGATCGCGCCGGGGCTGCGTGAAGTCGGCCTGGTGAGCTCGGCGCTCTGGAACGATGTTGATCAGGATGGCTGGCCGGACCTGTTGGTGGCGTGCGAGTGGGGCGGGGTGAAGTATTTCCACAATGACGAAGGGAAGGGGTTCACGGACTTTTCCGATCGCGCCGAATTTTCTGCTGCCGGCACGGGCTGGTGGACCTCGCTGGCGTCCGCGGATTTCAATGGCGATGGCCGGCCTGACTACGTGGCGGGCAACGTGGGTTTGAACACACCCTATCAGGCCGACGCGGCCAATCCGGCATTGATTGTGGCCGGCCGTTTTGCGACGGGCACGGCGGTCCAGATCATCGAGGCAACGTCTGAAAAAGACCGGTTGGTGCCGTTGCGTTCGCGCAACGAACTCGCGGCCCAGATTCCCGCGATTCTGAAACGCTATCCGAAAAATAATTTATTCGCGCAGGCGGCGCTCGGAGACATCCTCGGCGCCGACCGGCTGGAGGCGGCCCGACGTTTCACGGCGACCGAGTTGCGCAGCGGGGTTTTCATGAGCCAGCCGGACGGAACCTATCGATTCGAACCCTTGCCCCGCATCGCCCGGATTGCGCCGCTGCAAGGCGTCGTGGCCGGCGATTTTGACGGCGACGGCTGTGCGGACATCTACGCGGTGCAAAATTCCTTTTCACCCATTCCCTCGATCGGTCATTTCGACGGTGGTCTGAGTCAGCTTTTGCACGGCGACGGTCACGGCGGATTTATTTCCGTGCCTCCCGCGGCCAGTGGCCTGATCGTACCCGGCGACGCCAAGGCGCTGGCGGTCCTTGATCTCGACGGGAATGGCTGGCCGGATTTTCTGGTCACCCGAAACAACCAACGAATGCTCGCCTGGCGCAACTCGGGCGTCGCGGGCCGGCACTCGTTTCGCGTGGAGCTGGAGGGATCGCCACGTAACGCCACGGCAGTGGGCGCAAGCGTCACGTTGGAGCTCACCGACGGCACGAAACAAACGGTAGAAGTGCAGGCTGGCTCGGGCTATTACAGCCAGTCGTCGGCCGCTTGTTTTTTTGGTTATCCCGAGAGCAATCCTCCCCGTGAACTGCGGATCCGCTGGCCCGACGGCAAAACGACAACCCAGGCAGTCGACCGTTCGCCCGGGCCGTTGATTAAGTGCAAGCAATCCCGATGATTCACCCGCGATCCTGTTGTTTTCGTCCTTTCGCCGCTGGCCGGCGCTGGCGCGGTGCGATCATCATTGCCGCGGTCGCAGCGATTACGGCCATCGGAGCGCGCGCCGATTCTGCCCTGCTGGAAACGCCGCTTGCTCCGCGTTCGGGTCCGCGGGGAGCGACGATGTTCACGGCGCTACCGTCCGAACAAACCGGGATCGTTACGGAAAATCGTTACGCTGATCCGAAGATGTGGGCGGAGCATTATCAGGAACTCGTGTACGGCGCGATTGGGACCGGCATTGCGATCGGCGACTATGACAACGACGGCCGGCCGGATATTTTTGTGGTGAGCAAAACGGAAGGCTGCCGGTTGTTCCGGAATCTGGGAAACTGGAAATTCGAGGACATCACGGCGAAAGCGGGACTGGGCGCGCCCCCCGGAGCGTCGGAGATCGGACCGGCGTCGATGAAAGGGAAAGCCGGTGACGCAGGCAGCGAGATTGAGGCGTGGAAACAAGGGGCGACGTTCGCCGACGTGAACAACGACGGCTGGCTGGACATTTATGTCTGCCGGTTCGGCGCGCCGAATTTGCTTTATATCAACCAGCACGACGGGACCTTCAAAGAGGAAGCGGCGGCGAGAGGTCTGGCCGTGACCGATGCCTGCGGCATGGCGGCTTTTTGCGATTACGACCGCGATGGGCTGCTCGACGTTTATATCCAGACGAGCATGCTCGATGCGACGGCGCACCCGAACGGCCAGCGGGATTATCTTTTCCACAACCAGGGCGACGGGCATTTCGTCAACGTGACCGACCGCGCCGGGATCACGGGCGAATCGATGGGACACGCGGCCATTTGGTGGGATTACGACAACGACGGCTGGCCCGATTTGTACGTCACGAACGATTACTCCGCCCCTGATCATCTCTACCGCAACAATCGCGACGGTACGTTTACCGACGTCATCAACCAGGCGGTGCCGCATATGCCGTATTATGCGATGGGAGCGGATTTGGGTGACGTCAACAACGACGGGCTCATCGACTTGTTCGTGGCCGACATGGCCGCCACCACGCACGAAAAAGATCAGCGTGGCATGGCCAATTCGCGTTTCCAGGCACAGCTTCCGCCGAAGGATTCGCAAACGGCGCCGCAGCTGATGCACAACGCCCTTTTCCTCAATACCGGCACAGGCAAATGCCTGGAAGCGGCCTATCTCGCGGGATTGGCGGCCACGGACTGGACCTGGTCGGTTCGATTCGAAGACCTCGACAACGATGGCCGGCTCGATCTTCACGTGACCAACGGCATGATCCGCGAATTCCACAGCGTCGATTTGTTGGGCCGAATCATGAGTACAGCCGGGACGCTGGAATCGCGCAGTGTGGTGAGGGCAAGTCCGAAGCTCACGGAACGACACCTGGCATTTCGCAATTTGGGCGACCTGCAATTCTCGGACGTGAGCGCGTCCTGGGGTCTCGACGAACGCGGGGTCAGTTTCGGTGCGGCGTTTGGCGATCTCGATGGCGATGGTGATCTCGATTTGGTCTACGCCAACTATGAGCGCGGCGTGACGGTGTTGCGCAATGACAGCGATACCGGCCACCGGCTCATCGTGGCGTTGCGCGGGACGCTATCGAATCGTTTTGGAGTCGGTGCCGTCGTGCGCATCGAGACAGCCAGTGGCGTGCAGGTGCGACCCCTGGTGCTCGCCCGCGGTTATCTCTCGAGCAGCGAACCGGTGGTTCATTTTGGCCTCGGTGAAGACACGCGCATTCAGCGCCTCACGGTGGCGTGGCCGGGCGGACAGACGCAGACGTTCAGTGACCTCGCGGTCGACCAACGCCTGACCATTACCGAACCCTCCGAGCCGCGAATAGCGCCCTCCGCACCAGCGCTTTCGCCGCGCGGGCAATTTACTGCGGTACCAGTGCCCTCGTTGCCCGAGCCGCCACCTCTGCCTGAGCCGGTGAAGCTCAACGACGTGATTGCGACCGCGGATTTCGATCAGGACGGACAGCTGGATTATTTTATCGGCGACCGCGCCCAGCCGGGAAAATTTTCGCCGGTGCCGCGCAGCGCGCTGCTGTTGAATCGCGGTGGACGGCTTGAAGATGTGACGGAATCGGTGGCGCCGGGATTGCGCGAGGTCGGCCGGGTGACTGCCGCGTTATGGAGCGACGTCGATGGCGATGGCTGGCAGGATCTGCTGATCGCGCTCGATTGGGGGCCGGTTAAATATTTCCACAACAACCACGGGCAGGCACTGGAAGATTGGACTGAAAAGGCGGGCTTTGCCGCCGCCGGAACCGGGTGGTGGCGGTCACTGGCTTCGGCCGATTTTAACGGTGACGGCCGGCCCGATTTCGTGGCGGGCAACCTGGGCTTGAATACGCCTTACAAAGCCGATGCGCAGCATCCCGCGTTGCTGTTTTCAGGCCGGTTTGCCGAGGGTGGAGGACAGTTGCCGATTGAGGGTTATTACGAGGGCGACCGGCTTTTTCCGCGGGCCACGCGCAAGGAACTCGGAGGCAAAATTTCCTCGATTCTCAAACGGTATCCGAGAAACGATCTATACGCCCGGGCGACCTTGGGGGAAATTGTGGGGGAGGACCGCCTCGCGGCCGCCCAGCGCTTTGCCGCGACGGAATTCCGCAGTGGCGTGTTTTTGAGTCAGGCCGACGGGACTTATCGTTTCACCCCGCTACCCCGGCTGGCGCAGATCGCGCCGCTGGAGGGAGTGGTCGCAGGGGATTTTGACGGCGATGGGCAGGCGGATGTTTACGCAGTGCAAAATAGTGTTTCATCCGCGGTGCCGGCCGGGGACTTCGGCGGCGGCCTGAGCCAGTTGTTGCGCGGTGACGGGCACGGGAATTTTGCGGCCGTGCCTCCGGGCGAGAGCAATCTGGTCGTGCCGGGCAAAGCGAAGGCGCCGATGGTTTCGGATTTTGACCACGACGGCTGGCCCGACTTCGTGGTCACCCGCAATGACAGTCCTCCGCTCGCCTTCCGGAACAACGGTGTCGCCGGCCGGCACGCGGTGCATGTGGAGGTGCGGGGCACGACCGGAAACCCTGCGGCGATTGGCGCGCGGCTTACGCTTGAACTCGCCGACGGCACGACGCAAACCGGGGAAGTATCCGCGTGTGCTGGCGACTACCGGACGAGTGCCGGTTGCTTCTTCGGGTATGTTGAGAGTAAC
>JBEHXD010000304.1:0-6773 GCA_048498875.1 Verrucomicrobiota bacterium | reverse complement strand
TCATTCGACATCCTCCGGCCTGTTCCATCCATGTATTTCGCGTCTTTTCGCGTGGTTCGTGAGCACTACTCAGAGGTGCTCCCAAAAAGGGGTGGTGGGTTATGACTAGGGGAGCAGATATGCCGGTTTAACCAGAATTTTCTTAGCCACGAGAAGTCACAAAAATTAGTGCCCATGAGTGTGGATTAATGTTTAAAAAATCTGAACCGAATCACCAGCAAGGCCGATGAGGGCATCGGCCCCTACCGCCCAAACCGCTGGCCGCTCAATTCGTTTCCTTTTCCTCTGCGCGCGAGATCCGATGGGGTCGGCCGCTATATGCTACTTTGCAACTTAGATTTCTCAACTAGGCGGAACGCTGCCGTGCAGACTGGTGTGTGTTCAAGGCGGCCACCACTTTGACACGTCGATGAGCTTTTCCCTTACTCGGCTGTCGGCAGTTCCCCGCTGTTCACTTCGCTTCCAATTGGGTAGGTTCGCATCAACCCCGTTGCCTTATGAAGAAGATTGTTTTTCTCGCATGTCTTTCTCTGGCCGCTTCAGTTGCTTCGAGCGGTCAGTTGGTGATTTCGTCATTTTCAAATTATTCGCAGGAGGAGCTTCCTAAACGACTCGGTGTGTACGGGCATGTCACACTTTTTTGGACTAACCGAAATCCGAATCTGGGCTTCGGATATATTTATGGATCTGGGTGGGACGGTGCCTCTAATGGGGATACTGATATAGCCATTGCCACAGGAGTAACCGACATCAGCCAAATTACGGATGCCTCAAGCTATGGTTTCACGGATCAATATCTGGTTGTGAACGACGGCCAATTGGCCGGCGGAGTGGGGAATTTCGTTGTCATGCACAACAAGGTGTCGGACTACTTCGGGGTTCTTAGGATCGATGACATTCGCCCTCGGGAGCATTCCACCATACCCTTCGATGGTGTTATGGATGCAACGTGGTGGTTTGCAGCCGACCATGGTACTGACTTCAGTGGCCCGACGATGATTTCGCCGATACCCGAATCTCCGGTTTATGGCATTGGAGCGGCGCTGATGTTGGGAAGCCTTGTTACCCTCAGGCGCCGCAAAAGAGCATAAAAATCAGTTTGAGGTAGGGAAACAAAAACGGGTCAGGTTGGGCTTGCGGTTCCAGCCGAATTCAGCAGGCGGTGGTTTCTGGATCAATTGACGATTTTTCCTTTGCTCCTGGCCAGGTTTTCACGCCATCGCTGGATATCCTCCGGGGTTTGTCTGGCCCAGTCTGTCGCTTCGCCCACGATTTTTAAAGGCGCACTTGAACGATAAGACCGCGTGGGATTACCCGGGAACTTTTTGTCCGTGACATTGGGGTCGTTTTCCACCGGTCCGGTCGGCTCGATGATATAAACGCGCTCGCGTCCGTCGCCCCTGGCCAATGCCGCCGCGAGTCCTGCTCCGTTCACCAGGGCGGTGAAATAAATATGGTTCATCCGGAGTTCCGGTTGGTAATTGGAATTGCCGCCCGCGACGAGCAAGTCGCCCACCTGCAAATCCGCTTTCGTTCCGTGATAGAAAGGACCTGGGTCGGAAAAATTCTCTTTGAATGAAGCAGCCAATGCTTGGTTCTCTTTCGCCTTTTCCGGGACGTTTAACTCCTCATAGCACTGGCCAATTTTCGAATACAGGGAAGGGAAAGCGCTTTTGACCGTCGCGTCGTTTATTTTTAACGCGAAATGCAGGGCGGTTTCGAGCCAATCCAATCGGGTTGATACGCTTTCTTGATGCCGGGCGACATAGTGAGCCGTTATGAATTTCTCGGAGTCGCTGGCGGCTTGGTTCCACGCTTCAATAAAACGCTTCCTGGCTTCTGCGGCGTTGCCGGCTTCTTCCTGGCCCATAGCTTGAAGGCACAATTTGATGACAGGATTCCTTGGGTCGAATTCCATAGGCAGGTTAGTCACTAATTGGACGAAGATGTTTTCGGGAAAGAAGCGAAATGGTTGAAGACAGGAGCGGGGAGCGGGTAGTGGGTAGTGAGCAAGGGAGCAGACATGCCGTTTTAACCAGAATTTTCTTAGCCACGAGAAGTCACAAAAATGAGTGTCTAATGAGTGTGGATTAGCGGTTAAAAAATCTGAACCGAATCACCGGCAAGGCCAATGAGGGCATCGGCCCCTACCATCAGGATGACAAACTTCCGAACAGCGTGTTGAGGTCAACACGCTCCACCTGCTCACTGCTCACCGCTGACCGCTCACTTGAATAATTGATTCGTTTTCTGCGCGTGAGTTTGTCGGAATGGTCGGCCTATGAAACCCCGCGCATTGCTTACCCTTGGCCTTTTGTTCGCGTTCTCGACCTCCGGCGCTTTCGCCGCGCAGTTCAAGGCGCTGCTTATTACCAACACCGCCGGCTGGCATCACGACTCGATCGAGGCCGCGGTTCCCGCTTTGAAGGAACTCGCCAAGCTTCACGACTTTGACCTCGTCTGGCCGAACGACCTGGGTTCGGTCATGACCGACAAGGGTCTCGCCGGCTTCCAAGTCATCATCTTCGCGCTCACGACGGGCGACATTCTGAACGACAACCAGCAGGCGGCGGTGCAGCGCTTCGTCGCGTCGGGCAAGGGCTTCGTCACCCTCCACACCGGTACCGACACGGAATACGACTGGCCGTGGTACACGAAGATGGAGGGAACCACCTTCCTCATCCACCCGGCCGTGCAGACCGCGACCGTCGTGGTGCAGGATCCCAACTTTCCGGGCATGGACCGGTTCGCGCCGCGGTCACTCCGCACCGAGGAGTGGTATCAGTTTAAAAATCCGCTCCCCCAGGACTGCCACATCCTGCTGACGGTGGACGAATCGACCTACAACCCTGAGGTGAAGTGGGGCGCCAGCGGCGATCGCGAAGCGCGGGAAGGACATGGGATGGGCGTGCATCCGATTTCCTGGTATCACGAGTACGAAGGCGGCCGTTCCTTCACCACGATCCTCGGCCACTTGCCCGCCACTTGGTCGGATGCCGTCTTCCTGCATCACGTCTACGGCGGGATCTACTGGGCCGCCACCGGCAAAGGCTTTCAGGCGAAGTAGGGCATGGCCTAGGATAGTAGTGAGCAGCGAGTAGCGGGCAGTGAGTAGGGGAGCCTGCTTGTATGATGAAGGCGAAGCGACTGTCGTGTCCGCCGTAGCCTTGCGCGTGGGCTAGAACCGCGAGGCGCTTCAGGCTCGCGAACCCAAACTCAAACCAACGCGTTGGGGTCAACGCGTTCCACCTTCAATCCGGGATTTTTTAGCCACGAAAAGTCACAAAAATCTTTTTCCATTCCGCCTGTTCAGTGCCCTTCTTCCTCTTCAAAATTAGTGTCTATCAGTGTTCATTAGTGGTTAAAAATCTGTTCGGCTGCAGAGGATTCGGAGTCTTCTCCTTCGAATCCTTTCCATCCTTTGCGAGAAATTTTTTCTGAAGAGATTTTGTCTCGCGAAGGGAACGAAGGATTTGAAGGGTGATTTCCATTTGCGTGATTCGCGGGCGACCTAGGTGTAAAGCGGCTCGGATTTTGTGTTCTTGCGTCAAGGGACGTGAATCGGCTGCATGACGGATGTGATCGAGCTGGGCCGGCTGGGTCACTTCTCAATAACCTCGTTTATCCCGTTATGAATTTTCGTGTTTGGATCACTGGATTGCTTGCTTTGGTCACGGTTGCCTCTGCGACTGCGCGATTGGGCGAAACAGAAGCGGAACTGACGGCTCGTTTTGGGCCACCGAGTGGACGGTCCAAACACTCGATTTTTGCGCAGGGCAAGCTTTTTGAAATGGGGCCGGTGTTTGTTTTCCGACAGGACGATTGGTCGATCTCCTGCGATCTTGTGGAGGGAAAGTGCATGCGAATCAGCTACTCCAAGCCGGGCGATTGGTCGGAGGATCAAATCAGGCTGGTCTTGTCGACCAACAATCAGGGCGCGACCTGGACGGAAACGACCAAGCCGTCGTTGGCTGCTTTTCAACGCACGTGGAAACGAAGCGACGGGAGCACGGCAACCTGGCAGAAGGGATTGAGCATGTCTTTAGTCTGGCAGGCCTACGACGTGGCCAAAGCCAAGGTGGAGGAACGGGCGAAAGTGGCTGCCAAAGCGAAACCGAAGATCTGAACGATCATGCATCATTGGCACCGCGAACATTTCAGCACGCATCAGTTTTATGCCGATGTGTTGTTCGACTTCGCCGAGACGTTTCCCGATGAGGAAATGGATCTGCTGGAATCCGGGCGGGATCGTCACGGTTACGATTGCGTGCTCATCCGCTCGGGTGCGGGGCAACCGGCTACGCGCTACATTCAGCTGAAAAGCACGGAAAACGATGACGCCCCCTTGGTGGGTGTTCGTGGGCAAATGCTCTTGGCCGAGCACCGCGAGATTCTGCAAATCTGGGTGTCAAAAGAAGGGCGGTGCGAGTACTACTTCCTGTCCGATTTCGGCCGGATCGCTCATCTCTGCCTCGCCATCTCGGGCAAACAATTATCCGAAAAATCGACTGTTAAACAGAAAGAGGTGGTGGACGCATTGAAACCGCTGGGCGAATTAATCGGTGGATTCACCCCGCCGGCCAGCTATCGGGAAATTCAGTCGAAATGGGCTTCGCTCAAGGCGGATGCCTGGCCAATCTGGGATGGCCAACTCGCGAAGGCCCGCGGCAAACTGTGGGCCAGCTGCCTTCGTCCGCTGGCGAGCCACTACAAGGCAGTGTTTCCCGACTGGCGGCAGGACAAGGTTTCCATCGACGCACGCTGGACCCGCAAAATCACCCGGAAACTTTTGTCCGACTACATTTTTCGTTAGCTCTGGGTCGGGAAATTTCACGCCAAGCGCGCAAAGAGCACGAAGGTGGAGCGACTTGTTTGCCCCGCGAATCACGCGAACAGACGCGAAGGGTAGGTTGCGTGCTTGCCACGCAACGCCTAGGCAACCGTGGCGCGACGAGCGCGCCACCTACGTTTGGGCACGGGCCATTACTTTGTATTCAGTCCTCGATTAGAGGACTCCTCCGATGCAACACCGGAGACGATCCGTCGGAGGGGATCTTGTAAGTTTCGCCGTTTGGGTTTGGCGAAACTATTAGTGGTTAAAAATCAGGTCGGGAAAAACAAACAAGGCCGATGGGGGCATCGGCCCCTACCTTAAATCTGCGGTTGGAGCTGCGAAACCACGTCCGCCTCTTGGCGTCACTAGCGGTTCCTCACCAGAATGAAAAACTGTCTTCGTCCCTCTCTTCTATTCACAGCTGTTTTTGGTTTCACCACGGCTCTGTTCGCGCTCGACGCGGCTCCAACCCCGGCGCAGGAGCAACAACTGGCGTTTCCGACGGCGGAGGGGTATGGGCGGTTTGCCAAAGGCGGGCGGGGAGGGCGCGTGATCGCGGTGACCAATTTGAATGACAGCGGTACGGGCAGCCTGCGTGCCGCGGTCGAAACGGAGGGGCCGCGCACGGTTGTCTTCGAGGTGTCGGGGCGCATTGTGCTGCAGTCGCGGCTGATCGTCAAAAAGGACAACTCCGATTTGACCATCGCCGGCCAGACGGCACCGGGGCTCGGCATCTGCCTCAGCAATTACAACCTCGGGATGCTCGGCGCGCACGATGTGATCATCCGTTATCTGCGGGTGCGGCCCGGCAATACTTCCGGTACGACCCTCGATGGCATGGGTATGGCGTCGTCTGACAACTGCATCATCGATCACTGCTCGATCAGCTGGACGCTCGATGAGTCGTTCAGCTCGCGCGGCGGGAAAAACATCACGTTGCAGCGTACGCTGATCTCGGAGGCGCTCAACGCCGCGGGCCACAAGAAATATCCGCCCGGCACCCAGCACGGCTACGCGGCGAGCATCGGCGGCGACGTGGGAAGTTTTCACCACAACCTGCTGGCCGATTGCGCGGGCCGGAACTGGAGCATGGCGGGCGGATTGACAAAGACCGACCATAGCTACGCGGGCCGTCTCGATATCCGCAACAACGTCGTCTACAACTGGAGCCATCGCGCGACCGATGGCGGCGCGCACGAGGTGAATTTCGTGGGCAATTACTACAAGCCCGGCCCCGCCACGAATTTCTTCTACGCGCTCAACGCCCAGTACGGCGGGTTTCCCGGCAGCCAGAGGTATTTCTTCGCTGGAAACGTCATGCCGGGGCACTTCGGGCTGAAGGATCAGGAAAAGGGCCGCACCGCCACGACCGAGCGCGGGGGCAAGTTGCCCACCGAATATAGTCCGTGGTCCGATTCCCCTTTCTTCGAGTCGTATGTGAAAACCGACACCGCCGAGGAGGCCTACGCCAATGTGCTCGCAAATGTCGGCTGCAATTTCCCCGCGCTCGATCCCCACGATCAGCGCATCCTCGCCGAAGTGCGCGACGGCACCGCGAAGTACAAGGGACACGTCACCGGTCTGGCCGGCTTGCCGGATTCGCAGGATGACGTCGGCGGTTGGGATAATTATCCCGAGGAGCATCGTCCGGCGGATTGGGACACCGATCACGACGGCATGCCCGATAAATGGGAAGTCGCGCAAGGTTTGGATCCCAAGGATTCGAGCGACGGCGCCAAGCTGCGCAAGGATGGGTATACGAATCTGGAGAATTATCTGAATTCGTTGGTGGGGGAAGCGGGGAAAGTGAGCAGTTAGCGGTGAGCAGTGAGCTGACTGGGTGCAATGGAGCGGTACCTGCGAACGGGTAGGGGCCGTTTGCCAGCACACCGGTGCGGGACAAATACCGGGACGTGAGCACGCGGCAACGGTGGTGCTG
>JBEHXD010000303.1:0-6809 GCA_048498875.1 Verrucomicrobiota bacterium | reverse complement strand
AATCAAACGCCGCCGGCGCCACGCTTGCCGGCGGAAGTCATTCTGCGCACCCAGGAAAAATACCTCGCGGCGCTGAAAAACCTGATCGGTTAAGTCGTGAGCAGGCAGAAGAAAGAGCTGAAACCCGACCTCCGGGCAGGTTTTCCGAGCCAAGCCCAATCAGCGCGCCCAGAGGTCGCGCTCCACCGTTCAGGGCAAACCAGTCTGAGCAGTGCGCGTTTACCCAGTTGCACCGCCGCTAAATCGGGCCAAGATTTGGCCGACTCCAAATTACCCTTCGGCCGAACCATTTTGATTTCACCGTGATCGCTTTTTCGCCCATCCGAATCTCTCTCACGATCGCCCTTGCCGTTTTGGTTTTCACTCCAGCCCGCGCCAGCTTGGGGGAAACGTTTGACCAGATGAAAGCCCGCTGGGGCAAACCGGAACAGCAGCAGCAACCGCGCAAGGACCAGGCCATCTGGCTGTTTGAAGTCGACGATGGGCAACTCATGTACTCAGTGACCTTCGATGCCAAGGGTCACTCGATTGCCGAGGGTTTGCGCCCCATCAAACGCGCGGTTTTCACCAAGGACATCGCCCAGGACTTTATTCAGGGCCAGATCGCGCGGTTTCGCGATTCCAAGACCCTGCACACCTTTAAAACGGGCGATCAATATCAGTTCGCCGGCCGATCCTTCACCTGCGGTGACGGGGAAATTGCCGTGGTCGACGATGCCAATGGCGTCATGATTGTGTGGAATCAGAAAGGCGTTCCTTCGATCATGGCCGTTTCACCGGTCATGGTGCAGCAAACCCACTGAGGTTGTTGCCAGTTGCACCGACTGCGGACGAAATTCGGAAATCCTATCTCCGAACCGCCCACGCCAACCCATCCGCACCCGGGCCGGCGTCGACCAGCTGGGATACCGCCCATTTTTTCAGATCGATCACGCCCACCTGGCGGCTGACATCGCACGAAACATAAGCCACTTCACCGTCAGGACGAATCAGGATTTCCTGCGGCGCACGCGGCAATGACAGGGTGTGCACCACCTCGCCTTTTTGCAGATCGATCACCGCGACGAGATTCATCGAGGGCAGCGTGACCAATAGAGAATGGCCATCGGGAGTCGGCGCCGTACTGAAGCCAATTCCCGGAAGCTTGATCGACGAAGACACCTCGTTGGTCGCCGTATCAATCACCGCAACCCGCGGCACGGTTTGATCGGTGGTAAAGGCATGGCGGTCATCGGCGGAAAGCGAAATTCGCTGCGTGTGCGGGGCAACCGGAATCACCTTGAGCAGTTTGCCGTTTTCCAAATCCAGGACGGAAACCGTACCGGGTGCGACATTCGCGGTGTAGCCACGTTTGCCGTCGCTCGTGATCGCAAGCATATGCGATTCCTTCTGACCGGTGGGAATGGAACGGAGAATTTTCAGCGTCGCAGGGTCGATGACGGTCACGAATTCCAAAAGCTCCGTCGTGACGTAGAGAAGTCCGTCCTTCGGACCGATTCGCGCGCAATGAGGACGCACCCCTTTCCCGAGATCGATCGTCGCAGCGATTGCCTGCTTCTCGAGGTCGATCACCCGGATGATGCTCCCGTCGGTGCCCAGATGCCCCACGCCAGCATTCCCGTAGATCGGGACAAACGCCCGCTTGCCGTCGACGGACGCCACGACTTCGTGACCGGTGATGCCGTCCTCGGAAATGGCCGCGATTTGTTTCCCCGCAACCGGATCGATGAGCCCAAGGGTCTGGTCGCTTTTGTTCGCCACCAGGAGCAACGTCGCCGGTGCTGAAGCAGCGGTCGCTCCGAAACCGGCGGCCGCCCCAAAAATCAAGACGAGGGCCGCGGAAATTTTGTTCAGGGTAATCGGTCCGTTTTTTCGGGAACGGTTAGATGCAACGGGGTTCATGTCCTTCAACGTGGAACGACTCCGGAACAGAAGCAATCCCATCATATTTTGATGGCGACGCGGACCGGGCAGGCGCAATGTACCCGGCTGCATTCATGAAGCCCAACATCACGCTCGCGGAAATGACCACGCCGAACGGCGCCCGACTCACACTCGTCGAGCACGACGGCGATTTCTGCATTCGCGTGAACGGCCAGCAGTTGATGCACTCGGCGGTCAATGCGTCCGAGCTCCAGTTGGGAACCCTCGGCTGCGAACGCCACGCCGGCAAAAAAGGACTGCGGGTTTTGATCGGCGGACTCGGGCTGGGATTCACGCTGAAAAGCGTCCTGCAGGCCACCGGCCGTACGGACACGATCCACGTCGCCGAGCTTTTTCCTGAAATCGTCGCGTGGAATCGCACTTACCTGTCCGGTCTCAACGGCAAACTCCTGGAGGATCCCCGCGTGAAAATCCTGGAGGAGGACGTGAAATCCGTGATCCAGCGGTCCGTGCGCACCCCTTACGACGTGATCGCGCTCGACATCGACAACGGAACGACCGCGATGGTGATGACGGAAAACAATACGCTCTACAGCCAGCGCGGCATGGACGCGATCGCGCGCGCCCTCAAACCGGACGGACGCGCCGCCGTGTGGTCGGCCTGCCCGGACGTCAGCATCGAAAAACGGCTGAAGCTGGCGGGCTTCGCCGTGCAAGCCGTGCCCGCCAAACTTTACCCGACAGCAAAACGCGCCGCCTACATGATCTACGTGGCGGACCGTCTGGACAAAAAAAGTCCGCCGGCACGATCGTAGTTCAAGTCGCAGTCAAGGCCTGCCACACGGCCGGCAGATCCGCCTCGATGTCCGAGCGGTTCGCTTCGGATTGCTGGCGGGGTAATTCGCTGCCCGGGGAAATCACCGGGCAGTAATCGAGCTGTCGCAGTGCCGCCAACTGCCAGTAGCATCCATTCACATAGGCGCGATTAAACAACTCGACCACCTGGGCCCCCGGTTTCGCAAACACGAGATTGGCAAGGCCGGCACCGTGCGGAGCCACAATCACCCGGGCCGCGCGAAATGCCGCCATCTGCTGCGACCAGGTCAGATCCTCGAGAAATACGCGTTCAAAGCCACGGCCGGCGAGGCCGGCCCACAGCTCCGCTTCGTTCGCTATTTTTCGCCGGCGCGCACGGGAACGACAAATGTACAATTTCTCTCCCAAGAGAGATCCGACCCGCGGAAGCCGTGAGGTAAATTCCTCCAACATCCGAAGGCTGTCCGGTGCGATTCTGCCGACGCTCGGCACCATCAATTCCTCACACGCGAACTGCTTTCCGCGCCTTGCCTCGATCAATTCTCCGGTGAAGCCGCTGCCCACCATTGCTTCCCGCGCATAGACCGCCATTCCGTGGGCAATGATCGCATCGCAGTTTTTTTCCGCCCGGATTGCGATCAGCCGCGGCAATTCCTCGAGCAACCAGTGCCCGTAACCCCCGCCGAGCGTCGTGGCAACGACCGCGGTGCATCCCGGGAGTTGAATCGGGGGCGGAATTTTTTCATAACCCAGCAGCCAGTGATCGCCGAATGGTTTGCCAAAATCGAGCGACACATCGCGGGCGATTGAATTTCCGTCGGACGACAGCACGTTGCCCGAACCAAAAACGCGGCCACCGGGTAACCGCGCAAGAAACGGCGGCGGAAAATCGGCCGAAGCTTGCGCACCAAGGAATGCCTTCAATTCAGGCGCGGCACAGCCGGGCAGTGCGTAGTGCACCTGCCCGCCTTCGCCACGGGGCTGAAACACTCCCCGATCGCGCGCGGCGATCTCACAGGTCGTCGCGCAGATTGACGGCGGAGACTGGAAAAGTCCCGCCTTCACGCGCAAGTCCGGCGGAGCAACCATTCCCCGCGCTTCACGCCACCAGGTCCTTGCCTTCGCCCACGATGCGTTCGATCCGAACCCGGCGGGCACGCTCGGAATTGGCCTCGAGCACGGTGAGCCGGAATTCACCCACCACCGTGGTGTCATCGCGCTTCGGCACGTGTCCGAGATGGCGCATTGTCCAGGTGGCCACGGTTTCGCGCGCCTGCCATTCGACCGGCCAGCCGGTCTCCGCCTGCAATTCGCGCATCGTGAACGAACCGCTCACCACGATCGCGCTCTCGGTGCGCTTGTAGACCGGGCCGTGCTCGATGTCGAATTCGTCGCGAATGTCGCCCACAATCTCCTCCAGCACGTCCTCGAACGTGATGATGCCCGCGAGCCGCTTGTTGCCATCGAGCACGACGGCCAAATGGCTGCGCGCCGAGCGAAAACGCTCGATCATGCTGTGCAGCGGCGTGTTCAACTCAAACTGGACGACCTCGCGCACCAGTGGTTCAAATGGCGTGTCGGACCCGAGCGCCTGGATCTGCCACAGCCACTCGCGCACGAGCAAAAGACCTTCCACCTTGTCGAGCGAACCGGAGCAAACCGGGAAACGACTGTGTCCGCTCATCTGCGCAATGCGCAGGTTTTCCGCCACCGGCCGGTCCAGCCACAGGGCGACGACCTGGTCGCGCGAACGCATAATCTGCTGCGCCGTGGTTTCGCGGGCCCGCAGCGACTGCACCATGAGCTTGTTGATGAGGGCGTCGCCGGGATGCGCATGACGCGCATTGCTGAAAACATATTCCAGTTCCTCCGCCGAGAGCGCGTGCTCGCCTTCGCCGGCCGGCCGCAGTCCGATCAATCCCAAAAGACGGTTCGCCGAGACATTCAGCAGCCAGATAAACGGAAAAAACACATAGTAGAACGCGATCAGGGGGCCGGAGGCCCACAGGGAAATCTGCGGGGCGCGCTGGATCGCGATCGCCTTGGGTCCCAGTTCGCCAAAAATAATGTGCACGAACGTGATCACCGTAAAGGCGACCGTGAACGAAATGGACGCAACCGTGTGCGGATCAGTGATGCCCCAGCGGCCCAGCCACGGTTCGAGCTGATGCGCCAAAAAGGGCTCGCCCAACCAGCCCAGGCCGAGGCTTGCCAGCGTGACCCCCAGTTGGGAGGCCGACAGCATTGCCCCCAGCCGCTTGCTCGCGCGAAGGGCCAGCCGCACCCGCCAGCCGCCTTTTTTTTCCAACGGTCGCAACTGGCTCGCGCGCACCTTGACCAGGGCGAACTCCGTGGCCACGAAGAAGCCATTGGCGAGAATCAACACCACGATCGTCACCGCTTCCAGGGAGTTGCCGACAAGATCATCCATAAAGACCGCCCAATCTAGAGCCGGCTTCGGCGCGCGCAATCCATTTGGCCTTACCGCCAAAATAAATTGTCCCGTACAAGATGATGACCATCAGGGTTTCGGTCCGGTTGCCTGGAAAAATTCCTGCGCTTTCCGGTCGTCAAATTCGCCTTCCCACCGCGCGACGACCACACTTGCCAGGCAATTGCCCAGCACATTGACCGAAGTCCGTGCCATATCAAGCAGGGCATCGACCCCCAGGATGAGGAATGCGCCGGCCACCGGCAATTTGAACGATTCAAGGGCGGCAACCAGCACCACAAACGAGGCGCGCGGCACGGCGGCCACACCCTTTGAAGTCAGCATGAGGACCAGCATCATGGTGATCTGCTCGGTCAGCCCAAAATGAATCCCCGAGGTCGTCTCCGCGGCCTGTGCTACGAATACCGACGCGACCGCCAGATGCAGCGTGGAACCGTCGAGATTGAAGGAATATCCTGCGGGCAGGACAAACCCAACGATTCCCCGCGGCACGCCCACTTTCTCCATGTTTTCGAAGGCCTTCGGCAATGCGGCTTCGCTGTTGGCCGTGGCAAACGCGAGCGCGAACGGTTCGCGCACCGCACGCACAAACGGTTTTAACGGTACCCGGGCGATCCAAATGACCAGTCCGAATGCTCCCACAATAAAAATGGCCAGCGCCGTATAAAGCGTGAACACCAGTTTGCCGAGCGTGAGCAGTGAACCCAGTCCTTGATGGCCCACAGTCACTGCGATCGCCGCACCGACACCGAACGGTGCGAATTTCATGATGATGCCGGCAAACTTGAACATCACGCTCGTGAGACTCGCGCAAAATGAGAACACCGGTTTCCCCGCCTCGCCCGCGGCGATCACCGCCATGGCGAAAAACACCGCGAAGCACACGACCTGCAGCACATCATTGCGCGCCATCGCGTCCATGATGCTGGTCGGAAACATGTGCAGAATGATTTCCACCAGCGACAGCGGCTTGGCGAGGGATGCGGTCGACTGCGATGCATCACTGATGAGTTTCACCCCCTCGCCTGGCTTCACTACATTGACCACCAACAATCCCACCACGAGTGCAAGCGTGGTAAGAATCTCGAAGTAGAGCAGCGCCTTCCAACCGATGCGGCGCGCTTTTTTCATATCTCCCGTGCCAGCGAATCCCTGCACCACACTGGCAAAGATCAGCGGAGCAATCATGACCTTGATCAGGTGCAGGAAGATGTCGCGTATCAGTCCGAGCCACGTATTCCAACCCGTTTGCATTTCGGACGGCATTACACTCATGCACCAGCCGATAAAAATCCCCAGGATCAATCCGGCCATGATCTGCTGCGTGAGTGAAAATTGATACCACTTTCGCGGCGCGGCGGCTTCAGCAGAAACGGACATAAGGAACTGCGCGCGAAGCTGGACACCTTCCCGGCATGTGGCGAGTGAAAGTTCGCCGCGCGCCATAATGAAAAACCTGATCGCAGGAACCGTGTGGCATAAGCCGTGCTTTAACACCCAGGCGGCTTGGGTCCGGTATGACCTTTTCTCCGAGCTGTCGCCTACTAATATCAACCTACGATGAACCACCCGAACCACCTGCGTTTATTCGCGGTGGCGGCGCTTGCCTGCGCTGTCCGCCTTCATGCCCAGCCCGCCACCGACACCACCAAACCAG
>JBEHXD010000302.1:0-6828 GCA_048498875.1 Verrucomicrobiota bacterium | reverse complement strand
GGATCTGATGGCTTTCTCGGCGGCGGCGGACTCCGGTCGGCGGTCTCCGGGAACTCCGCTTTTAGAGGGTAAACTCCCCCGTATATCTCCGCCTTGATGTCACGCCTGAGGTTCGCCGTGAAAAAGAGGTCCTTGGGATCGAGGGGAATGTAGTAGAATTGAAAGATTCCGACATTCCCCCAGATGGGCTCCAGCATCACGGTAATCTCTGTCACCGGACTCGCCGTCCAAGGCAGAACGATTTCCAAATGCGGGTCGTCACGCCCGCTAACGACCGTGGCCTCCGCCGCTTTCCACTCCACGTCATGGGTATCCTCCACGCGAACAATCGAAACGGGCAGCGTTCGTTCGTAGGAAAAATGCGGAACCAGAATCGCCGCACCGATGCACACCCCGGCAAAAACCAGCAACCAGCGCCATAGTTTGCGCAAGGGATCGTGGGAAAAGCCGGTTGTGAGCATGCCTGTTCCCACGCTGACCCAGTCGTTTGCCCCGCGTCAAACCCCGACGTGATGATATTTCCCGGGGCTTGATTCCCATCCCGCGCCCTGCACGATGCCCCGTTTCTTGTCCCACTCAACCAAAGCCCGTTTTTCCAATACTGCCACGGGGCAGCGCCTCGTCCGGCATGCACCGTGGATCATTTCCGCGGTTTTGGTTTTGTTCAAATTGTGGCTGGTGGACGCCCAGCGGGTGACGGCAGTGGGCTCGGCCTATCTCGACGACCGTTTGTTTATCGATCTCGCCGCCAGCATCAGCCAGGGCGACTGGCTGGGTTCGTACAGCGCGCGCACGCTCGCCAAGGGGCCCGCGTATTCGATTTTCATCGCGCTCACTCACGCAGTGCACCTTCCCCTGCCGGTCGCGCAGCAATTGCTCTACGCCGGAGCCTGCGCCGCTTTCGCGTACGCAATTTCCCCGCTGTTTCGCCTGCGCTTTTTGCCCGTGCTGCTTTTCGCCGTGCTTTTGTTCAATCCCATGTCGTTCGAAACGCAGGTCATGGGACGCGTGCTTCGCCAGCACCTGTCGACTCCGGCGACCCTGCTGGCTCTGGCCGGGGGATGTGGACTCTGGTTTTATGTCCGGAAAAACTATTATCTCCGTCTCGCCTGGGCCTCGATCAGCGGTCTCGCCCTCGCCGCCAGCTGGCTCAGCCGCGAGGAATCGATCCTGATTTTTCCGGCGATCGCCCTTCTCGCCCTCGGCGGGCTGTTCGCTCACCGCCATTCCTGGCGGCGCACTCCCACCTGGATCCTGTTTGCCCTGCCCTGGGTCATCCTCGCGGTGTCGTGTTTGACGGTGCGTCTGTTGAACAAAAAATACTATCAAGCTGCGATCACCGGGGAATTCCGCACGACGGAATTTGCCGATGCCTACGGTGCGCTGACGCGGGTGCGTTCCCACGACTGGCAGCCGTATGTTCCCGTGACCCACGAAATGCGTGAACGGATCTATGCCGTCAGCCCCACGTTCGCCCAACTGCGGAGCTATTTCGACGGCGACGCCGGACAAAATTGGGCTTCGTATGGCAGCGCCCTGACTGGGCGGCCCGCGGAGAATCGGGAAATTGCCGGTGGCTGGTTCATGTGGGCCCTGCGCGACGCCGTCGCGGAAACCGGTCACGCTGCCAACGCGAAGCAGGCATTGGTGTTCTATCGCCAGATGGCCGACGAAATAAACGCGGCGTGCAACGACGGCCGGCTGGACGCACTCCCGCCCCGCAGCGGTTTCGTTCCTCCCTGGAATCCGGCTTATCGACGCCCCTGGCTGGATGCGGTCGCCAGCGGTTTCAAGTTCACGATCTCCTTCGATCAGTTCAGTGCCCGCGCCGAGGACAGCTCCGGCGACGAAGAATCGCTCGAGCTTTTTCGCAAGTATACCGGCGCCAAACTCGCGCCGGCCAAGGGACAGCCATGGGACTACACCTCCTTGGAACGGGCTCGTCTGCGCGGCCTGGAGTCTATTGCCAAAATTTATCAACAAACCCAACCGTGGTTGTTGGTTATCGGCCTGCTGGGCACTTTGGCGATCTTTGCCTGGCCTGACCGGCAGGAACGAATCGCGCTCGGGTGTATTCAAGCCGCGCTGGCGGGAACGGTCGGACTCAGCCTGGCCGCGATCGCCTTTATTCACGTGAGTTCCTTTCCCGCCATCATTACGGGGTATTTCCACGGCAGTTATCCCTTGGTGCTCGGTTTCACCGTCTTTGGCTTGATGATGATCATCGAATTCGTCTGGCGACGTACAGGAAACCCTGATCGCCAGGGGGCATCTTGAACTTGCTATGACCAATCGGGCCGGATTCGGTAATCAACCCAGCATGCCAATCGACCAAAACGCCGCCCCGGACGGCAACCTCCGCCGGTGGGAATTTATTTTCTCCACATTGGTCTTCATCCTAGCGTTGGGTTATCAGGCGACCATTTCCTGGCGGGCTTTGCCTCTTGATCGGTCGGGAACCGAGGAAACCCTTCAGGCCATCACGATCCGGACCCTTGCCAGCGACGGGATGCAACTCAACTACCCGGTCCCGGTGCTGGGCTATCCGTGGAGCCTGCCCAATGAATTCGGCGTTCATCTCAATCTTTCCGCCACAGTCATGCGGGCGACCGGCTGGCCGGCGGAAACTTCGGGACGAAGCGTGGCGCTGTTCTTTTTTTATCTCGGATTGCCGGCCATCTATCTGATCGCCCGGTCACTTGGCACGTCGACCGGTGGTGCGCTGCTGGCCCTCGTGTTCTGGTTATTGAGTCCTTTCGGACGCATTCATTCGACCCACTTAGGCGGCATGACCACGGCGCTTGCTTTTTCGCTGTGGTGGCTCTGGTTTTCGCTGCAGACTTTCCGCCAACCGGCGACTTGGAATCGCCTCGGCGCGACTCTGACCGGCATCGCGGCTGCGGTGTGCGGTCCCTTCGTATGGGCACCGCTGCTTCTGGCCGGCGCGTTGCTCGTGCCGCTCGAGTACCGCCGCCAACCTCTCGCGAAGGGCTTCGCCGTGAATCTCATTCTAACGCTCGCGCTGCCGTTGGGTGCCGCCGCTTTCTGGATAGTGCACACTGACGGATTGAAAGCGGCCAACGCGTACGCCTCGTTTCTCTCCTTCCTCCCCGTCCTGTCGTCCGCCGTGGGAAATTGGTCCGACCGGTTTAACAAGGATTTCTGGATGGTGTCGGGCGGCAACGCCCTCGGCAGCCTGATCAGCCCGCTCGCCATCCTGATCCTGATCGTTTTTTCCGCGAGCGAGTTTGTCCGGCAAAAAGCGGTCATTGGACGCCTCGCCCTCGCGGGGTTGGTCGCTCTGCTCGTCTTTGTCCCGTCCTATAACAACCAGCCCTCGGAACTGGCTCCGCTCGGCGTTTGCAGCGTGCTGATTCTTGCCTGCCTCACCAGCGGCCTTTTCCAATTTTCCGCGGCGAGCCCGTGGTTGCGCATGGCGACCGCTTTGCTGATTGTCGCGAGCCAGCTCGTGTTGGAAAACCAGGGCGCCTCCGAAAGCCCCAATCAAACTCCAACCTCACGCGACCTGGCCCTGGCGGTCGCCGCCATTACGACGCCAAGCGATGTCGTGATTACTTCCGGCCAGGGCTGGGATCCCGCGTTTGCCTATTGGGACAACCGGCGCTCCATCCTGATTCCCGCGGGCAAGGAAACCCAACTCGAACTTTTGGATCAGGCGTTTGGCCAGAGTCGGGATTTGCGCTGCGGCGCCGTGGTCCTCACCGGACGTTACCGATCGGAAACCACTTACATCGCGGAACTGCGCAAGCGCTTCGCGCTCGCAAACCAGCCCATCATCCAAAGCGGATCGTCGGACGTTTATGTCCCGGCCAGCGCCGATGCGGTGGCCCATGAACGCCTCGCGAATTCCAAATATGCCGCTCTGGCTTATCATGAGGCTCCGCCACCCCAGATGCAGGCCGCGCCTCCGCCGCCCAAGAACACCCCGGAAGAACCCAAGATCGATCCCTTCTCGATGATGTCGCCCCGTCCGAGCCGAAGCGTGGTGCCCTACGATCTCACCGCCCACACGCTGGACGGAGTGCCCCACTTTTTTGCACATGCCCCGACGGTCCTGGAATTCGATCTGCCTACCGGCGCCTCCGGAATGAAACTGGAATTTTTCATGGCCGAGGGATCCTACACGGGCAAAGGCGACACCGACGGCACGGAAATCATCGCCTCGGTGCGCCACGTCGACGGCAAGCTGGAGGAAGTATTCCGCCGGGCCCTCAAGCCGGTTGAAAATTTTAGCGACCGGGGACTGGTCACGGCCTCTGTTCCGGTCCGGGCCGAGAAAGGCGCGGTGATCGTTCTGCAAACCCTCCCCGGACCCGATGGACACGCCAATTTCGACTGGGTGTATTTCCGCCGGGTTGAAATCAAATAACCGGGTGACGGAATGATAACTTGATGTCCCGGAACTGACCCGCAACTTCATCGATTTCATGCCCGCTTCCACCACTTCACCCAATCGCGCCAACTGGATCGCATTGGCTGTCTTCCTGGTTGTGCTGGTTTCCCATGCCGGGCTGATGACCGTCCGATGGAACAGCAGCGGTCTCATGGGGCAGGAATTTCGGCAGACCCAGACGGCGATTTCGTGTCTCTTCACCCAACAGGACGGTTATAAAATCGACTATCCCACGCCGGTGCTCGGCAAGCCGTGGTCCGCACCGATGGAGTTCCCGCTCTACCAATGGTCGGTGGCCGCTTGGGCCAACGCCACGGGCGAACCGATCCACCTCGCCGGTCGTTGGGTGAGCCTCCTCTGCTTCTACGCCGCCCTGCCCGCATTTTTTCTGCTGCTTCGCCGCTTGAGGCTGCCGGCTTACCAGGTGTGGCTGGTGCTGGCCTTCATTCTCGCGAGCCCGATGTATATTTTCTACACGCGGGCGGTCCTGATTGAATCCATGGCGATCTGCCTTGTCGCCTGGCATCTGTATTTTGTCATTCGCTGCGTCGACGGCACCGGCCGGACTCCGCTGGCCCTGCTGGGCGCCTGGATTTTTGGCGTGCCGGCCGTCCTCATTAAAATCACCACTTGGCTGGGATGGATTCTGCCCGCGGTGATTCTCACCCTCGCGCTCTTGTGGCGGGCATGGAAGGAATCCGGAAAATCGTGGCGTCCACTCGTTCCAATCGCCACCCGTGCCTTGCTGGCGACGCTGCCCGCCTTTCTGTCAGGGCTGTGGTGGACTCATTACGCCGACGCGATCAAGGCCCAGAATCCCGGCGCCGTGTTCCTTTTGTCCAAAAACCTGACGCAGTGGAATTTTGGCACCCTGCCGATGCGCCTCAGTTTCGATTTTTGGAAAAGCGTCTGGGTCAACGTCACCACGAATCAGCTCTCCACCTCGGTGGTGCTCGCTGCGATTCCCTTCCTCTTTCTGCAAAAAGGAACCGGGCGGCTGTTGTTGTTCACCTTCGGTACGTTCCTGGGGACGTTGATGATTTTCACCAATCTCTATTTTCTCCACGACTACTATTACTACGCCATCTCCACCTTCGTCATCGCCTCGGGGGCGATCATCGTGGTGCGACTTTTGGAGGTGCCGCAGATTCCCCGGCCCGCGGCGTGGATCGCAGTGCTGGTGGCCATCGCCCTGCAATTCACCACGTACTATCAGGGCTACTATCAATCCCAACGCATCGATTTCTACGGTGGCAGCGGGCTGACCCAGGCCATTCAGGCGGTCACGGGCAAGGACGACGTCATCGTGATCTACGGCGACGACTGGGCCTCGATGATTCCGTACTATTCGGCGCGCCGCGCGCTCATGATTCCCGGCTGGCGCGAACACAACGAGGAAAGCATCCATAAAAGCATCGAGCTGCTGAAAGGGGAAAAAGTCACGCTGCTGCTGATGCGCGGCAACAGTCGCGGCCTGCTGGACGCGATCGACGCGCGCCGGCGTGATCTCAACATCAACCCGCAGCTGGTGTTCTCGCACATCCCGTCGGGTGTGGACGTGTACGTGGTGAATTCCGAAATTGCCCGTGTCGCCGACCAGATTGCCCACGGCACGTATCACGGCGTCCAGCTGCGCTACAAACTGCCCGGCCACGACCGCGTTTTCCAGGCGAACAAGCTGACCCCGGTCACCGACGAAATCGCCCGCACCTATTTCCCGATGATGACTCCGGCGCCGAAGCTCTACGCGATTCCGTATGATCTCACGGTGTATTATTCGAGCACCGGCCTGCCGCGCTTCAGCGCCCACGCGCCCACCGAATTGATTTTCAATATTCCGGCCAAAGCCACCACGGCCGAGGCCGTCTTTGGCGTGCTGGATGGCGCCTATACCGAGGGAAGAACCAAGGGTATCGTGTTCGAGGCCTTCCTCCGCAAACCAAACACTCCCGACCAGATTGCCTACCAGACTTTCCTCGAGCCTCTTTTCACGCCGAGCGATCGTGGTCCAAAACATTTCCAGATAAGTATTCCGGCCGAATACGCCGGAGCGGAACTTGTCCTGCGCAGCCGGGCAGGTCCGACGGGTGACGCCTCCTACGGCTGGGGTTATTTCGAAAAGGTTTCGATTCGCTGAGTATGATTCAAAACCTCAGCAGCGAGATTACCTTTGGCATCGAGAAGCCATCCGAGTGGACCCTCAATCAGCCGCTGATCGAGTTTGCCGGCTGGGCGTGTTCTCCCGCCGGACTGGAGTTTACCGACATGCGTGCGGTGCTGGACGGACGTCCGTTTCTCGGACTCTACGGCCTCGTCCGACCGGACATCGCCGCGCTCTATCCAGGCCAGCCGGCGACCCGCGGCAGCGGCTTCCGGGTATGGGTTCGTCCCTGGCAGGGTGCGAAAACGCTTTC
>JBEHXD010000301.1:0-6834 GCA_048498875.1 Verrucomicrobiota bacterium | reverse complement strand
TCTTGAACTGATATCCCGCTGCCACTTTTTCACGCTTACAGCGTTCTTCGATCCCTGTCGCTTGCCCGATTAAGGATAATCCGCCCTACCCGTTTGGAATGTACCTCAATGAGAAAGGGCATCCTTCAACCGCAACCAGGCAATTTTTTCAATCTCGGCCAGGGCCGTGGCCCGTTCGTCGGCCGCGGAATTGGGCAGCCGCGACTTCATGGCGCGCAAGATCGTATCCTTGGCGTTGAGCCGTGCACAAATGATGAAGGGAAATCCGAACTTATCGCGATACTCCGTGTTGAGTTTTTGAAAAGCCGCCAGTTCTACATCGGTCAACTGATCCAGACCGGCACTCGCCTGCTCCCGCGTGGACTCGTTCGTCAACTGATGCTGGCGCGCGAGCCGGCCGGCGAGGTCCGGATGCGCCCGGATCAATTCCAGTTGCCGGTCCGGTGCCGCCAGCTGCATCGTCCGGCAAAGCTGCTCATGCAACTGGGCCGCGTCGCGGAACGGCCGCCGGGACCAGGTTTCCTCCGCCACCCACGCGGAATGTTCAAACAAATGACCGAGCGCGGCCGTAAACTCCGCCCTACCCAACCGGTTGAGTTCATCAAACATCAGAGCCATGCAGGAAAATAAATCTCAATGGCCAAAGGTCCAAATTCCAAAAAGAACATAATGAGCGTATTATTCCAAGTTTGAGATTTGGACCTTTGGCCTTTGAGATTTATCTTTGGTCAGGGCAATAATTCGTAGGCCGGCAGCGAAAGAAACTCGTCGAACTCCGCGCTCTTCGACATGCGCATGAAGAGATCCACCGCAGCTTTGAAGTGTCCCGAATCGTATCGCTCATCGCCATACTCCGTCCGGATTTTGGCGAGTTCGTCCGGCAGCAACTGATCGTAAAGAGCCGCGGTAATCGGGCGCCCGTCGTCGAGGGTCGCGCCAAATTTGAGCCATTGCCACAACTGCGAGCGGGAGATTTCCGACGTCGCCAGGTCCTCCATCAGATTATGAATCGGCTCCGCCCCCGAACCGCCCAGCCACGCTTCGAGATAGCGTACGCCCACATGCAAATTCCATCTCACTCCCGCCTCGGTGATCGGACCATGCAGCGGCGCGAGTAGATCCGCGGCGGTGATTTTTGCCTCGTGCATCACATGCAGCTGGTTGGCTCCTTTCATGAACCGGCCAAAGGCTTCGAGCGCGGTTTGCACCAGACCGGGATGCGCCACCCAGGTGCCATCGTGACCGGCTTTGGCCTCGCGTTCCTTGTCCGCGCGCACTTTGGCGAGTGCGGCCTCGTTGGCGGCGGGATTGTTCTTGATCGGAATCTGCGCCGCCATTCCGCCCATCGCGTACGCACCGTGGCGATGGCAAACATTGATGACATGCGTCACGTAAGAACGCAGGAACGGCACCTCCATCGTGATCAACGTGCGATCGGGAAAAAGATAACCCGGACGGTTGCGGAATTTCTTCACGAAACTGAACATGTAATCCCAGCGTCCGCAGTTGAGGCCGGAGCCATGTTCGCGCAGCTCATAGAGGATTTCCTCCGCCTCGAAAGCACCGAGAATGGTCTCGATCAGAACGGTTGCCCGCACGGTTCCACGCGGCAACCCAAGCTCTGCCTGCGCGTGAACAAAAACATCGTTCCACAGGCGGGCCTCGAGGTGGCTCTCCATTTTCGGCAGATAAAAATACGGGCCCGAGCCCCGGGCGATGAGCGCCTTCGCGTTGTGGAAAAAATAAATTCCCCAGTCGAAGAGCGAGGCCGACAGGCGCCGACCCTCGAAGGTCACGTGTTTCTCCTCCATGTGCCAGCCGCGGGGACGGGCAATGATGGTCGCGATCTTTTCCTTCAACGCATAGTTTTTCCCCTCGGGACTGGTATAGGCAAGCGTGCGGCGGGCCGCGTCGCGCATGTTGATCTGCCCTTCCATCACGTTTTCCCAGGTCGGCGAGTTGGCGTCCTCGAAATCCGCCATCCAGCACTGCGCGCCGGAATTCAGTGCGTTGATCGCCATTTTGCGATCCACCGGTCCCGTGATTTCCGTGCGCCGGTCCAGCAGATCGGCCGGCGGCGGCGGCACGCGCCAGTCTCCCGCACGGATCGAAGCAGTTTCCGGCAGGAAGTCGGGAAGTTTGCCGGCATCGATTGCGCGCTGACGCTCGATGCGTTTGGCCAGCAACTCGCGCCTTCTCGCCTCGAATTTATTCACGATCCCCACTAGGAACCGACAAGCTTCCGGCGTCAGGATTTCCGCGTACCGCGGGTTCATCTCCCCGTTGATTTCAAGCCCGGCGACAGTCGTGGGTGAACTCATATGGCCGGCCACGCTAGCCGGATGCGGGCCAACTGTCAGCCCCAGATTGAAAATTTCACACCGGTGGAACGCGAACTCCGGGCGCGTTTTGTTCGAAGAAGCATGCAGACTAATGCGCGAACAAGCGCGCCCGAAGGTCGCGCTCCACCTTAGGCTGGCTTCCCGCGCAGCCTTTGATTTGATCGTCGCATGAGCCAGCAGGATCAATTTATGCGCGAGGCCATCAAGCTCGCGGAAGCCGGCATGCAGTCCGGACACGGCGGTCCCTTTGGCTGCGTCATCGTGCGCAACGGCGAAATCGTCGGACGCGGCCACAATCGCGTCACCTCCACCAACGATCCGACGGCCCATGCGGAGGTCACGGCCATCCGCGACGCCTGCGCCAATCTCGAGACCTTCCAGCTCACCGACTGCGAACTCTACACGAGCTGCGAACCCTGCCCGATGTGCCTGTCGGCGATTTATTGGGCGCGTATCCCCACCGTTTATTACGGCAACACGCGGCAGGACGCGGCGGCCATCGGCTTCGACGACGATTTCATTTACCAGCAGGTGCCGCTCGCCCCTGAGAAACGCGCGATCAAAATGTCACCGCTATTGCGCGAAGCCGCCCTGACCTCCTTCCAAGCCTGGGCCGCCAAGGCCGACAAGATCCATTACTGATCGCAACTGGACCGCACTCCGGTCTTGCCGGATGAGGCGCGATCTTGTCCCCTGCTCTCGCGCATGATTTCCCTTCCCCGTTTTTCCGGTGCGCCCGTGGCACTCGTCCTGAGCTTGCTGGTTTTCGCCGGTCGCCTGGTGGCTGACAGCCCCGCGCCGGACAAGGCCGCCACCGCGCCCATCACCACTCCCGCGGTCGTGGGCACGCCGGAAGCAGCCCCGGCGAAAACGGAAACACCGCCGGCACCCAAGCCCGATCCCGTGGAGAACTCCGTGGTGAAGATCTTCGCCACCATGCGCGCCCCTGATCCGTTCAAACCCTGGACCAAACAGGCGCCACGCGAGGTGACCGGCACGGGCGTGGTCATCGAAGGCAAACGCATCCTGACCAACGCGCACGTCGCCCTCTACGCGAGCCAGATTCAAATCCAGGCCAACCAGTCCGGGGACAAACTTTCCGCGACCGTCGAGTTCGTTGCTCCCGGCATTGATCTCGCCGTCTTGAAACTGGAGGACGAGTCCTTCTTTGCCAGTCACCCCGCGCTCGTCCGCGCCACGAAGCTGCCGACGGTCAAGGACTCGGTCATGGTTTATGGATTTCCCACCGGCGGCGCCAATCTCTCCATCACGAAGGGCATTGTGTCGCGCATCGAATTCGCCGGATACAATTTTCCCGTGTCGGGTCTGCGCGTGCAGATCGACGCCGCGATCAATCCCGGCAACAGCGGCGGTCCGGCTCTGGCGGGCGACGAGATGATCGGTCTCGCCTTCAGCCGGCTTGGCGGTGCGGACAACATCGGCTACATCATCCCCTGCGAGGAGATTGAACTCTTCCTGAAAGATATCGCCGACGGACACTACGACGGCAAACCCGCGATGTACGACGGACTCCAGACCAATGAAAACCCGGCGCTCCGGGCCTTTCTCCGGTTGGAGAAAACCACGGAGGGCATGATTGTACGGGAACCCGATTCGAACGATGCCAACTACCCGTTGAAATCATGGGACGTCATCACGCGCATCGGCACCTCGAAGATCGACAACGAAGGCATGGTGAAGATCGGCGAAAACCTGCGGGTACGCTTTCAATACCTCATCCAACAACTGGCGAAGGACGGCCACATTTCCCTCGGCCTGCTGCGCGCCGGCAAGGAATTGTCGATCGAGCTTCCGGTCGCCACCGACCGTCCGATGCTCATTCCCGATCTGGAGGGCGAATACCCGCCCTATTTCATTTACGGACCGCTGGTGTTTTCCACCGCCACCACCCAGTTCGTGGGGCCGCTGTCCACCAACGCCAAGGCCATTAACGCGCTCAACTTCATCGGCAATCCGCTGACCACGCGGCGCGGCGACAAACCCGCGTTCCCCGACGAGGAACTCGTGCTCGTGGCCTCGCCGTTCTTTCCCCACAAGCTCGCGAAAGGTTACGACAATCCCATTTCGCGCGTGGTGCAGTCCATCAACGGAATCGCGATCAAGAACCTTGCCCACCTCGTGACCGTGCTGCGCGACACCCAGGACGAGTTCATCACCATCAAGTTTGCCGGTCGGGCGACTGAGGCCCTGGTTTTCACCCGCAAGGAAATCGCGGCAGCGACCGACGACATTCTCAATGACAACGGAGTCCGCGCCCAGGGGTCGGCGGATACGCTGAAGATTTGGAACAGCAAGCCGGCGAAGTAACGCGAAGCCAGCCGGCCAGAATCGGACTGCGGTTTGCTCGCGGGATTCCCGTCGACACTTTCCGAAGAACGGATATTTCTCGGCCATGAAATCGGCTGTCATTCTGCTTGCCCTGATTTTCATCAGCCCGCTCTGCGCTCGCGAGAAAACACCCGAGGTGACCGAAGGGGAAAAGGTCGTCCTCGACCCGTTCAGGGTAAAAGGCGAGGCCACCAGCAATTTTTCGATCGATATCCGGATCATCAAGGACGCGACGACCCGGAAGATCCTGCGAATCTTCATCACCCGCGTGGCACCTGATTCCGATGCCGCCAAACTGGGACTACAAGTGGGCGATGAAATCGTGTCCATTGAGCAAGAACCGGTAAAAGGCATGGATGGCCGGATCGATATCGCCTCCAAAATCGGCCGTTATTTCCTGAACCGTCAGACCGGTGACGAGCTCAATCTCGAGATCGTCATGCACCGAGCCCAAAAGATAACCTTGCGCGCCGACGAACGTCGGGGTCTCGATGGCTGGCCGGGCTTTTCCGGTTCCCGTTGATCCTTCCGCGTCCGTGAGACGAATGGTGAACCCTCGAAAAATCCACTCGCAAAACGCCGTGACCGGTGCACGTTTCGATCCCATGTCGACCACTAATCTTTCCCGCGATTATATGAATCCGATCACGCCCCGCTTCGACGACGACGAGGACGAGGATGCAACGCCCAAGCCAACCGCGGCTCCCGTTGGCGCTCTGATCCAGAAGAAGTTCCTGGAACAGCGGAAGATTTTTCTCTGGGGCGCGGTCACTGACGAAACCGCCAAGGATCTCACCGAGAAATTATTGTATCTGGAGAGTATCGGACCGGGCAAGGAGATCACCTTCTACATCAATTCCCCCGGCGGCTCCATCACCGCGGGCATGGCGGTGTTCGATACGATCCGGCTCATTTCCTCACCGGTGAAGGTAGTCGTTACGGGCATGGCCGCCTCCATGGGCTCGATTCTGCTTTCCGCCGCCAAAAAAGGGAATCGCTACGTGTATCCGCACGCCCGCGTCCTGATTCACCAACCCCTCATCAGCGGCCGCATGGTCGGGCCCGCTTCCGACATCAATATTCAGGCCAAAGAAATGGAAAAACTCCGTCACGAGTTGAATCAGATTCTCGCCGACGCTTCCGGCCAGCCTTTCGAAAAGGTGAATCGTGATTCCGACCGCGACTTCTATCTGAACGCCGAGGAAGCAATCGCGTACGGGCTCGCCGACAAGATCGTCGACAAGATCTGACGCGCCGCCCCTTCTTCGCTCTCAAAAGCCCGCCAGTTTCGGCGGGTTTTTTTATGCCCTTCCCGGTGAATCAAAAATAATCCACCCAGCCCCGTCATGGCTTCTTTGTCACCGCAGGCGGCAATTCGCTGAGCATTCGCGTGAAATCCCCCGCGGCCTCCTTGTCATCCAATGCCTCGGCGAGGGCTTTGGCTTCAATCAGCGCTCCGCGCTCCGACTTGGGGTGAGGCGCTTTGATCTTCACCAATTTCACGTACACCTTCAGCGCTGCCGGCTTGGCGTCGTTGGCCGCAAGCTGCACGGCCAGTGCGCGCCACAGCGCCCAATCTTCCGGGCGAAAATCCTCGTCCACATTGACCAGCTTCAACGCCTCCACCGCAGCGGGCGCCGCTTTTGCCGCCAGCGCGATCCTCGAACACGCCAGCGCAAGCACCAGCCCCGGGCGGTCGCGCAGGGCCGTCCGCAGCAGCATCCAGGCGTCCGAAGTTTTGTTCTGACGGATCAGAAGATTGGCCTGCCGCAATAAGACGTAAGGAGCGAACGCTGGCGGCAGTTGGTCGAATCGCTTTTCCTGCTGTTCCAGTGAGACTTTAAAAGGACGATAGAGCGGATCGCCCACGGCAAACGACTGCCAGCTCAGCACGGGCAAAGCATAGTAAGCCGCATCGCCAAAATTTTTTCCCTGGCTCAACGCCTGCACCAGCAAATCGGGCCGGTGCGAAAGTTGGAGGTAAGGTTCATAAACGTTTCCCACCGTCGCTGTCACTCCGCGCGCCACAAACGGACCCGTCCAGCCGCGCCGGTCCGAATGCAGGGTTTGCGCCGAAAAAATGTGGATGTGCAGGGCGATAGCCCACGGGGGGAATTTGAATCCTTCGACTGCAAAAGGACCG